>NZ_CAUQHZ010000004.1:0-249803 GCF_963518075.1 uncultured Plantibacter sp. | reverse complement strand
TGCCGGTGTTCGCCGCGATGATGGCGTAGCCGATGGGGTCGCCGACCGCCGCCGGTTCGCCGACGGACGTGGTGTCCGCCGTGATGGTCACGCTGATCTCGTTCAGTCCGTCGATCGGGAGGGTGGCTGCCGCTTCGTTCGAGACCACCGGTGAGGTTGCCGCGGCTCCGGTGGCGGTGGCGGAGCTGTCGAGGCGCATGGCATCGATGTCGGTCTGCGTCAGCGTGCTCGTCGCCGTCGCCGTCGCGACCTGTCCCGGCGCGAGGACACGCTCGGCCGCGGGCCAGTCGAAGCTGAATCCGGAGAGGCCGGGAGTGGTGTCGGTGATCGAGACGTCGGAGACCGTCGCCGTGCCCGTGTTCCGGAGGGTGTACGTGTGCGTCACCGTGTCGCCGGGGGCGGGGTGGGTGCCGGTCTCCTCGAGCGCCATGGACTGCTCGAGTTCGAGCGACCCGACCGTCGCGATCGAGCGCTGGGTGATCCGCCCCGAGAACGCGGAGTACGAGCCGATGCCGAGGTCGCGGACCGTCCATGCGAGGGAGTTGTTGCCGACCGCTGCGAACGTCCAGGTGTTGCTCGCTGAGTCGTACTGCGCGGTGGCCGAGGTGACGGGCGCCGGGGTTCCGTCGAGCGACCGGATCGGGTTCTCCTGTGGTGCGCCGACGGCGATCTCGGGGAGCGCGATCACCTGGCGGTCCAGGCGGACGTAGTTCGTCGCGACCAGGCCGGCGAGCGGTGCGATGGAGGAGATGTGGTTCCCGGACAACTCGAGGGTCTCGATGTGGACCAGTTCGCGGAGCGGTGTGACGTCCTCGATCAGGTTGTCGTTGATCGTGAGCACCTGGAGCGCGGTGAGCGGGATGAAGGGCGAGAGGTCGGTGATCCGGTTGTCGTCGAGCGCCAGGGAGGTCAACCTCGTCAGGGTGCTCAACGGGCCGGCGTCGGACACGCGGTTGAGTTGCAGGTTCAGGGTGCGGAGGTTCGTGAGGCCTTGGATCGGCGTGACGTCCTCGATCTGGTTGGAGAGCAGGTTCAGGTGCTGCAGCCTCGTCAAGCTCGCCACCGGCGAGACGTCGGAGATCTGGTTGGACGCCGCCTCGAGCGAGTGCAGCGCGGTGAGTGTCGACAGCGGCGCCAGCGTGGTCAGCCGGTTGCCCTTGACGGAGAGGGCCTCCAAGCCGGAGAGACCGCTGAGTGGGCTCAGATCGCTGGCCCCCACATCGTTGAGTCCGAGGCTCGTGAGGTTCACCATCGAGGCGAGCGGCGACAGCTCGGTCAGTGGCGAGGACTGGATGTTGAGCGATGTGAGCTGTGTCATCCCGGCGATGACCGACAGGTCGAGACTCGATGTCCCGGTGAGCGACAGGCTCGTGAGCGATGCGAGGGACGCGAGCGGCTCGACGCCGGCGGAGAGCGGCGCACGGGTGAGCGAGAGTGACGTGAGGTTGGTGAGTGACTCGATGCCGACAAGCGACTGGACGGTCGTGCCGCAGCGGAGCGTGGTCACCGTCGCAGCCTGCTCCTCGGAGATGGGCGTCCCGGATGGGAGCCCGAGCGCCTGTTGGACACAGTAGTTGAGGTTGCCATCGGCGAACGTGACGTCTGCGGCGTGCGCTGGCGTGGCATTGGCGATCGCCGCGACGGCGCCGATCGCCAGCGCGGCGATGGAGCGGAGTACGGGTGCCCGTCTCCGCGGCGGAGCGGCACCGACGCCTGGGTCGGGTTGGACGAGTGAGGGAGGGGTCATGAGATTCCTTCGATGGGGGAGCTGGTCGAAGACCATGGCTCTCGCCACGGCGCGGACGGACTTCCGGCGAACGGAGCTCAGCTCACGATGAAGGATCAGTATATCAGTCTGATATGCAGGATATGTTCAGATCGAGTTTCTCGTATCACGAGGGGCGCCACCCTCCACGGCCACTTTGGCTCACGAAAGGACGAGCACCCCGCCCGCCGTGTCGGCGCTCAGTGCCGCGAGGCCCGCCTGGAGCGCGTCGCCCGCATGTGCGGCGACCCCTGGCAAGCCGTTCGGCACCGCGCGTGGCTCGTCGGCACGTCGCGCGGTCGCACCCGGCCAGACCACCGCGGTGACGTTCGCCGTCGGCTCCGGCAATTGTGCGCCGATGATGAGGAACTGCTGCCCGAGATTGGACGCCGAGGAGCGGTCGGCGACGTCGAGCAGCTCCAGGCCGAGCACGACCACGAGGTCGGGGGAGCCGGCGAGCACGTCCGTGAGGGGATCTCCCGTGTCGGCGCCACCGGGAGGCACCACCGTCCTGCTGACGGCCGCGCCGGTTCGCGCGCCGATGGCGTCCACCGCGGCGTCGATCTCGGGGTCGGTGCCCTGGGGCACTGCGGTCACGACGGCGACCGTGAACCCCTCCGGTGCGACGGCGTCGGCCCATGAGGCGGGCTCGGGCGTGCTCGTCGCGCCCGGCACCGACGGCGCAGCGTCGGTCCGACCGGTCGGCGCCGTCAGGACCCCGTCGGTTCCACCGGTTCCGGAGCACCCGGTCAGTGCGAGTGCGAGCGCGAAGACGGCTGCGGAGTGGAAGCGGGCGACGCGCGATGGGCGCGTGCGGGTGGACGACATGTGGGATCCGATCGTGCAGGCGATGACGAGATGACCGACCGGGGCCGGACGCGGAAGCAGAGGTGCCCCGCCGTCGGGTCGCGGACGACCATGGACGACGGGGCACCCGCCAGAGGTCAGCCCTCGCGACGCGCGCGGGCCCGACGCTGCAGCAGCGTCAGCGCGCCGCCCAACAGGAGCATGAACGCGATCGCGACGATCCCGCCGATCTCCGCGCCCGTGTTCGCGAGCGGGTCGGAGCCGGACGCGACCGGCGTCGGGGAACCTGGACCCGTCCCGCTGCCGGCGCCCGGTGTGCCGGGAACGGCGGGGGCGGCGGTGACCGTGACCGAGCGGCTTGCCGTCGCCGTGTTGCCGGCGGCGTCGGACACCGCGTAGCTCAGGGCGTAGGTGCCCGGCGTCATCGTGTCGACCGATCCTGAGACGGTGATCGCCGCGGTCAGGTCGCCGTCGCGCGTATCCGTCGCCGTGACGCCGGCGAGCGCATCGAACGCAGCACCCTGTTCCACCGTGGTCTCGGTCTCAGGCAGCACGAGTTGCGGCGCGACGGTGTCCTCGCGCTGCAGGGTCACCTCGTCCACGACGCTGTTCACCGCCGCCCGGGCGGCAGGGTTGGCCTCGCTCCGGAGCGTCGTGATCGTGATGGAGTCGTCGGTCACCCGGATGTTCGAGTAGTTGCGCGTGTACTCCTGGTTGATGACCGAGGCGAACCAGGCGTCGGGCGCCTTGACGTCGTAGTACTTCGACCCGCTCGCGGAGTTTGCGGTGAC
Organism: uncultured Plantibacter sp.; assembly: GCF_963518075.1. Classification (NCBI taxonomy): domain Bacteria; kingdom Bacillati; phylum Actinomycetota; class Actinomycetes; order Micrococcales; family Microbacteriaceae; genus Plantibacter; species uncultured Plantibacter sp. The sequence goes on along the minus strand of NZ_CAUQHZ010000004.1, from coordinate 246,440 downwards.
GTAGAGGACCTCGCCTGGGCCCGCGGTGACGGTGCCCTGTGCGGCGGTCTCGTCCGGGTTCGCGAGCTCGCCGTCCTTGATGAGGTAGCTGCGCGTGTAGCTGTGGTCGTGTCCCTGGAGGACGAGGTCGACGCCGAGGTCGGAGATGATCGACGGCAGCTTCGCCCGCATGTCCACGATCTGCGTGTCGTTCGTGTGCGCCGCCACCGAGTAGATCGAGTGGTGGAACGCGAGCACCTTCCACTTCGCGGACGCACCCTGCTCGGCGACGACCTGCTCGAGGAACGCGGCGTGCGAGTCGTAGTCGCTGCTGTTCGAATTGATCACCATGAACAGGACGTCCTTGTAGGAGAACCAGTAGTCGCCGCCCGAGGAGGTACCGGAGGTCGCCGCGCCGGCGGTGGGGTCCAGGTTCGGCACGTTGTAGTGCTGCTCGTAGGCCTTCGAGCCGACGTCGTGGTTGCCGTTGACGGGTACGAGCGGCATGGTGCGGAGCTGCTCGGGGGCGAGGAAGGCGTTGTAGTGGTCCTCGTTGCCGGCGCGCTCGACCTGGTCACCCGCTGAGAACAGCAGTTCCGCATCGGGGTAGGCGGCCTGTGCGACGTCCAGGGTGTCGGCCCAGCCGGCCTGGTCGTTCGCCACGTTCCCGGAGGCTCCGATCTGCGGATCCCCGACGAAGAGGAAGTCGTAGTCGCCGGAGAAGGACTTGGTCGTGAACGCCGAGACCTCCGACCAGCCGTTGTCGTCACTGCCGACCCGGTAGACGTAACCGGTACTCTCGGCGAGTCCCGTGATCGTCGCGAAGCGGTTGAACTCACCACTCGTCGTGACGCCGCCGACACCCGGCACGTTCACCGCCGACGCCTCGGGGAAGGCGTCACCGGTCATCGCGGACGCCGGTGCGACCTGAGCGACCTGGGCGACATCGCGGTCGCTGTACCAGGTGATGCCGCGTTCGCTCTCATCGGCGCCGATCGTGAGGACGACGTCGGAGATCGACACGGGTTCGTCGGCTGCGACCGGGGCGAGTGAGGTCAGGTCGAAGTAGATGTCCGAGCTCGTGGCCCGATCCTGGTGGAGCGCGACCGCGACGGTGTTCTCGCCGGCGACGAGTGCGCTCGCCGGGACGGTGAACGTGGAGGTGAGCGGATCGCCGTTGCTGGCGCCGGCGTACATCTGGTTGCGTGACGCCTCCGGCGCCGCCTCGACCTGCTCGTCGACGAAGCCGGCGACCTTGATGCCGTTCACGAAGACCTGCACGGCGTCGTCGTACACGATGCTGCCTTGGAGGCTGTCGAGTCCGTCGAGCTGCTCACCGGTCAACTCGAAGTCCGAACGGAAGTGATACGTCGGCACATCGGGTGCCGCGCTGCCGTCGATGTACTGGTTGAGCAGGGTCTTCGCGGTGTACGGGCCGATGCCGGTCGCGCGACCGTTCTTCGCGCCGAAGCTGCCGTTCGCGGTCTTCCATGCGCTGTCGTCGAAGCCGCCCTGCGTCCAGACCAGGCGATCGGCGGAACCGGCGGCCGGGTCGCTCGCGTCGTCGGAGTAGCTCCAGACGGTCGACGCGGTGTCGAGGAAGGTGTCGGGGTACGAGGCCGCCTGCGCCGGTGCGGCGGCGGTGGTGCCGACGCCCACGAGGAGCACGAGCGCTCCGAGGGTGCCGCCGGCGAGTCGCGTCGCGCGGTGTCGCGAGCGGTGGCGCGTGTCAGTCGCGCCGGTGATGTCGTTCACGCAGATCTCCAGTGTTCTTCCGAGGTGCAGGCATCGCCCGCACCGCCGAGCGAATCGCAACGCTCGGCAGCCGATCACGGTACGGAGATCGGATGAATGCGCGGTTGCGGGCGGGCGACCCTGCGGTGACCGCGCGGTGACCCCGCCCGTCAGGTGTCGTCGACTCTGCCGTCAACCCCGGGTGGATCCGCTGATATTCGGTACGCTGATGGCATAGCATTCGCCGACGAAGGAGACCCCGCATGCCCGTGCCCTCAGCCAACCCGCCCGTCGAGCGTCGGTCACTTCGCGAGGTCGCGGTCGAACGCATCCGCACGGCCATCTTCGACGGCACCCTCGAGCCCGGTGAGCACCTCAACGACGGCGAACTCCAGTCCTGGCTCGGGATTTCCCGCACGCCGATCCGCGAGGCCCTCAACGACCTCGCCCGCGTCGGCCTCATCGAGATGGCCGCACAGCGGTACACCCGCGTCGCCCTGCCCGACCCGGCACAGCGCACCGAGGTCATGCAGACGCTGGGCGCGATGCTCGGCGGTGTCGTCCGCGTCACGGTGCCCGGTCTCGGCGCGACGCAGAAGAAGGCGCTCGTCCGCGCGATCAACCAGGTGATCGTGGTCGTCGAGCAGCGAGACATGGCCGAGCACGGGCGACTCAGCTGGGAGCTCTTCGACGCGTTCATCGCCGCGTGCCCGAACGCCACGCTCGTCGCGGCGACGAAGGACATCATCGACGGCCTCACCTACCGGTCCTCCGCGACCCGCACCGAGGAGAACACGGACTGGGCGGCCAAGGAGCAGGGCTATCCGGAGCTCCGTGAGGCGGTCGAGGCCGGTGACGCGATCGCCGCCGAACTGGCGGTCGAGAACATCTTCCGCCTCTCCACGCAGCTGTAGTCCCCTTCCGTCGGCCACCCTTCGACAGGCGGATCCTGAGCTTGTCGAAGGGCAGGGACCAGCATCCGGTCACTGAGCCGAATTCCGGTCACTGAGCCTGCCGAAGTGCCAACGCCCGCCCGGCGAACCCGACGAGGACGACGCCGCCGCCCACGAGCACCGACGTCGGCGGCAGCGTGAACATGAGGACGACGCAACCGACGGCACCGAACACACTGACCGCGCGAGGGTACCGTCGGTGCTCGCGCGTCTGGCGGAACGCCGCGACGTTGGCGACCACGTAGTAGAGCAGCACGCCGAACGAGGAGAACCCGATCGCGCTCCGGAGGTCGATGAGCAGGACGAGGACGACGACGACCGCACCGACGAGGAGCTCCGCCCGGTAGGGGGTCGCGAAGCGCGGGTGCACCGCGTCGAGCACCCGGGGCAGGTCGCCAGTCCTCGCCATCGCGAAGGCGGTCCGTCCGATGCCTGCGAACACGGCGAGGAGCGCCCCCAGACAGGCCGCCGCCGCACCGAGTCGCACCAGCGTCGCAGCCCACGGCCACCCGTTCGTCTCCACCACCGCGGCCAAGGGGCGCGCACTGGACGCGAGACCGTCTGCGCCGAGCGTGAGCAGCGACACGACCGCGACGGCCGCGTAGACGATCACCGCGACGGCGAACGCGATCCCGATGGCGCGCGGGATCGTCTTGGCCGGGTCGCGGACCTCCTCGCCGAGGGTCGCGATCCGCGCGTACCCGGCGAAAGCGAAGAACAGCAACCCGGCGGACTGCAGCACGGCGAGCGGGCCGGCGTCGAACCCGAGCGACGCGAGCCCCGTCGAACCGGCGTCCGGTCCGACGAGGCCTGAGTCGACGACCACGGCGAGGACCAGGAGGACGGCCACCACGATCACCCGGGTCGCGGTCGCGGTGCGGGTGACCCCGAGGCAGTTGGTCACGACCACGAGGGCGACCGCGAACGCGGCGACCGGACGACTCCACTCGGCCGGTGCAGCGTACGCGGCGAAGGCGACCGCCATGGCTGCGGCGCTCGCCGTCTTGCCCACCACGAAGCTCCATCCGGCGGCGAAGCCCCACCACGGCCCGATGAGTTCGCGGCCGTACAGGTAGGTGCCGCCGGCCGAGGGGAGTTGTGCGGCGAGTTGCGCGGAGGACATCGCGTTGCAGCAGGCGACGACCGCGGCGATCATGAGCCCGATGAGGAGTCCGGCGCCGGCGACCTCCGCCGCCGGTTGGAACACCGCGAAGACGCCGGCGCCCATCATCGACCCCAGGCCGATGAACACCGCGGCGCTCGTGCCCAGGCGTCGCTGCAGTCGGGGATCGCTCACCCGATCACGGTAGTGCCGTCAGGTGAACAGCGGGGTCCGGTCACCGACCTCGGCGGACGACGGTCTGCCGCAGCACGCGCAACAGCCCCAGGAAGCCGAGGAACCCGATGAACGCCGCGATCAGGTCGAACACCCGGAGGCCGCCGGGGAGGACCGGGCCGGCACCGGTGACGACGAGGACCACGGCGATCACGAGGGCGGCGATCGAGATCAGGGTTCCCACGATCTCCGCGGTCACACCCTCCACGAGCCCCTTCGCCGGTTCATCGGCGAAGCCCTTCAGCGTCACGCCGACCGTCCCGTCTTCGAGGCCGGACAGCAGCGAATCGAGTCGGCGCGGGAGGTTGCGGGCCAAGGCGGCGGTGACGGCGGCCTGCGCCTGCAGGGTGACCGCCGTCTGCCGAATGGACTGCGAGCGGCGGAGCAGGCGCGGGACCATCGGGAGGGCCTGTTCGAACATGTCGAAGTCGGGGTCGAGCGCTTTGAGGCACCCTTCGAGGGTCGCGAAGCTGCGGAACGCGGCGGCGAGGTCGCCGGGGAGCGCGATGTGGTGCTGCCGGATGACGTCGAGGAGTCGGCTGAAGATCGAGCCGTCGCCACCCGGGCGGTGACGTTCCGTCGTGATCACGATGCCCACGTCGTGGCGCAGGGCGTCGAGGTCGGCGTCCTCGGGCAGGTCGACGATGAGGAGGAGGGCGTCGGTCGCCGCGATGTCGTCCTCGCTGACGGTCGCGAGCATCACCGCGGTGAGTCGCTGCCGCTGGCTGCGCTCGATGACGCCGACGGCCCCGAAGTCGATCAGCCCGAGCGATCCGTCCTCGCGGAGGATGACGTTGCCCGGGTGGAGGTCGGCGTGGAAGACGCCGTGCACGAGGATCTGTTCGAGCACGACCTCCATGAGGCCGGTCGCGAGGGTCTCGCGTTCCTCTTTGGGGATGGTCGCGATGCGGTCCCGCGCTCGACTGAGCGGTAGCCCGTCGACGAGGTCCATGGTGAGCAGGCGGGCGCCGGAGGCCGCCGGATAGACGCGTGGGACCGTGATCCGGACGCCTTCGTCGCGCTCATCGCGACGCTTCAAGGTGCTGCGGATCATCTCCACGTTGCGGGCTTCGATCCGGTAGTCGAGTTCTTCGAGCAGCGTCGAGGTGAAGGCCCGCGCGACGGAGGCGAGGCGGAGGTCCTGCCCGAACTTGGTGTGCGTCTCGGCGCGCTCGGCGAGGCGGACGACGATGTCGGCGTCTGCCTCGACCTGCACGCGGGCCGCCGGTCGCTGGACCTTCACGACCACGGGGGTGCCGTCGAGCAGCTCGGCGGTGTGCACCTGGGCGACGGACGCGGCCGCGAGCGGTTCGGAGTCGATCGACGCGAACACGGTGTCGATCGGTGCGCCGAGCTCGGTCTCGATGACGACCTGGACCTCGTGCCAGGGGAGGGTGGTCGCCTCGGACTGCAGCGACGCGAGGGCACTGAGGTACGGCTCGGGCACGAGGTCCCGTCTCGTGGAGAGCACCTGTCCGAGCTTCACGAAGGTGACGCCGGAGTCGTTGATCGTGGCGATGATCGCGTTGGCACGCTGCTCGCTCGTGGTGAGTTCGAGCTGGACGCGGGATCGGCCGTGCACGAGCCAGCCCGCGCCGTGTCGGGATGCGATGGCGAGGATCTGCAGGTATCGCCTCGTCCGTCGCCGTCGTTTGATCGCGGAGCGGACGACGTCGATCGGGTTCATCAGCGGCCGGGTCGGGATGATGACCTCGATGGCGACGAGGACACCGAGCCCGAGGGCGAAGATCCAGCCGATCGCGAGGAGGGCGACGGCGATCGCCGCGAAGGCCGCCCGAGCGTCCCCGGCCTCACCGGGCTGGACCAGGCCGGTCTGTTGCAGCAGCCAGTTCACGAACGGTGGGCCGGTGACGAACACGACGAGCCCGACCAGGATGCTGCGTGGCCAACCCACCGGGGCGTCGAGCACCCGTCGGGCGGCGAACCCGAGGAGCAGCGCCGACACGACCGCCAGCACGATGGTGAGTGCGTCAGTCAGCATCCGGCATCCCCTCGTCGGTCGAGCGGTCGTCTCGCCCCGCTCGCCAGCGTATCCGGCCCGGCTGAGCGAGCGCGAGCGCTGATGCGCTCACCGAGAGCGCACAAGACGCTCTCAAACGCGGCCTGAGCGGGCATCTTCTGCACTCTCGGGGGGGCGTCACCCGACGGCGTCGCGACGGCGGATGAGTTCCTGCAGTTGCTCGTCACGTCGGTCGGCGTCCGCCCTGACCATCGCACGCAGTGAGGAGTCGTACACGGACGCCGCTTGCTCCGGCTCACAGTCCAGGACGGCTGCGATGCGCTCCAACGCCTCGTCGTCCGACACCGCGCTCCCGACCACCTCGGCGATCTCGGGCCAGGACCGGCGGGCGCCGACTCGCAGCTGCTCTGCTTCGATCTGTCGTTCGAAGGCTCGGCGCTCGCTCGCGGGGTCGGCCCGGTGACGGTTCTGCTTGGCGACCTGACGCGCCACCATCTCTGCAGTCAGCTCGACCCGCAGCGGCTCGGCGAGGCGCAGGCCGAGTTCGACGACCACGACGTGCAGATCGTAGGGGCCGGGCCGCAATGACGACGGGTCGGACTGCAGTTGCAGCTGCACCGGGACGCGGTTGTACTCCCCGGGGTCGAGCGGGACGGCGCGGCCCGCCGCGGAACCCATCCATCCGAAGGAGAACCCGGTCTCGCCTGGAGTGGTGAGTGCGCCGATGGCAAAGAACCCCTCGTCGGTGGGCGTCCATCTGGTGGTGCCCGCGTTGACGATGTCGATGACGAGCTCGCTCGGGTCGGCCAGCTCCGCGATGAACCGCGGCCATCGCAGCACCAATCCCTGTCGGCGCTCCGCTCGGCTCGGTCGCACGTCCAAGGTGTCCGGGTGCACGCGCACCACCGGAGGCCGCTCTCCCTCATGCACCTGTGCCAGGCGCCAGGTCCGGTGGTCCGCATCGACCGGCGAACCGAGATACACCGCACCGCTCTCCAACCGGCGGAGCACCCGCCAACCATCCGACGGGGCCTCAGCGGTGGTGGCGTCGTCTACGCCACAGGCCAGTTCGTCCGCCAGCGCCGAGAGTGTCGTGCCGTCGCCGGTGAGTGCGTCGCCGTCGACCTCGAGGTCCCCGATCCGTGGTGCATCATCCATGGAAGCCATGCCCGATGGTCTCACGCGACCACCGCCGCCGGCTCGGCCTCGTCGTCACCCCGCGGCGAAGGCCGACCGGCGTCCCGCGATCGTGAGCAGTAGCGCAGCGAGTCCGAGGGCGATCATGACCACCGGGAGGATCAGGCCGTCGAAGGTGCCGAGGAGGAGCGCCCCGAGGACACCACCCGCGAAGATCGCGAGGTTGAACGCGACGGGCAGGAAGGAGTTCGCGACGTCCGAGTGCTCGCGTCCCGATCGGGTGAGCGCCGACTGCAGCTGGGCCGAGGAGCCACCGAACGCCAGCCCCCACAGGACCGTCGCGACGAGGACGGCGACGATCGATGCGTGGCCGATCAGGAGCAGCAAGCCCGCCACGACGAACACCGCGACGCTCGCGTGGAGCAGCGCGCGAGGAGCCCGGTCGATGAGCGCCGCCGTGAGACCGATGCCCGCGATGGACGCGACGCCGTAGACCAGCAGCACGAGATCGGCTCCGAGTCCCGTGCCCGAGGACCGAAGGAACGGCGAGATGTAGGTGTAGACCGTGTTGTGCGCCAGCATCCAGACGACGATCACCGCGAGGACGACAGCGACACCCGGTAGGACGAGCACCCGTCGAAGCGGGAGCCGTGCCGAGCGAGGCTGTCCGGGCGCGTCGGGCACCACCACCGCGATGGACACGAGCACGACGAGCGCGAGCGCCGTGAGTCCTCCGAACGCCCAGCGCCAGTCGAACGCGGTGCCCAGCCAGGCGCCGAGCGGTGTCCCGAGCGCCAGCCCGGCAGGCGCTCCGACGGACACGATCGACAGTGCGAGGCCTCCACGGTCGGCCGGGCTGATGCGACGCCCATAGGCGGCGAGCATGCCCCAGATCACCCCGCAGAACGCACCGGCGACGAACCGCGACACCAGCGCGACGACGACGTCCCCGGCGACCGCGGTCACGGTGTTCGCGAGGATGAGCCCGACGATCGCGCCGAGGAGGAGCGGCTTGCGACGCAGCCCACGGGTGATGGCGAGCGCCGGGATCGTGACGATGACGGTCCCGAGCGCCCACACACTGATGAACTGACCGATCAGGCCCTCGCTCGTCTCGAGACCTCGGGCGATGACGGGGAGGAGCCCTGCCGGCATCGTCTCCGAGGCCACGAGGACGAACCCCATGGCGGCGAGGGCCGCGAGCGCGAACCAGGGCATCCGGGTGGGCGCCCCGGCTGTCGGGAGAGGCGACGCCCCGGCCGGAGCGCCCGGGGTCGAGGTGATCGGTTCCGCGGGGTTCACAGTGTCAGCAGCACCTTGATCGCACGACGCTCGTCCATGGCCCGGTAGCCCTCGGCGGCGTCCTCGAGCGGCAGCGTGAGGTCGAAGACCTTCCCCGGGTCGATCCTCCGCTCCCAGATCATCCGGATGAGCTCGGGGAGGAACCGTCGCACCGGCGCCGGCCCACCGTGGAGGTGCACCTCGGCGAAGAAGAGCTCGTCGAGCGGCAGCGAGACACCCTCGTGGGCGACGCCGACGAAGCCGACGTGGCCGCCCCCGCGGGTGGAGCGGATCGCCTGCAGCATGGATTCCTCGGTGCCGACCGCCTCGATGACGCTGTGCGCGCCGAGACCGCCGGTCAGCTCCGTGATCCGTGCGACGCCCGCCGCACCACGCTCCTCGACGATGTCGGTCGCGCCGAACTCGCGGGCGAGCGCCTGCCGGTCGGCGTGACGGGACATCGCGATGATGCGTTCCGCCCCGAGCTCCCGGGCCGCGAGGACGCCCATGAGTCCGACGGCCCCGTCACCGACGACCGCGACCGTCTTCCCCGGCCCCACCTCGGCGGCGACAGCGGCGAACCAGCCCGTCCCGAGTACGTCGGACGCGGCGAGCAGCGAGGGGATGAGCTCCGCGTCCGGCTGCCCCGGCGTCGCCACGAGCGTGCCGTCGGCGTGGGGGATACGGGCGAGCTGCGCCTGCGTGCCGGCGGCGACCGACACGAACTCGGCGTGCACGCACTTCGACTGGTACCCCGCCTGACAGATCTCACAGGTGTTGTCGGAGGTCACGAAGGAACCCACCACGAAGTCGCCGACGGCGATCGTCCGAACGTCCTCGCCGACCTGCTCGACGACACCCACGTACTCGTGCCCCATGTTCGTGTGGTCGACGGGCTCGACCCCGCGGTACGGCCACAGGTCGGACCCGCAGATGCAGGTCGCCGTGAGCCGGATGACGGCGTCGGTCGGGTCGATGACGGTGGGGTCCGGACGGTCCTCGACCCGGACGTCGCCGGGCGAGTGCATGACGACTGCGCGCATGTGTGCTCCTTCTGTCGGGTGGTGCAGGCGACCAGTCAACGCCCCGCGCGACGCGGGAGGGAGTCCCGCCTGAGAGGTGTACCGAGAGGGCACCTGTCTGCTCGCGCCGAGGACGTATCGTCGGAGGCATGGACGATCGAGCAGACGTACGCGAGTTCCTCATGACGCGTCGGGCACGGCTGACCCCGGAACTCGCCGGCCTCACCGCGGGCCCCAACCGTCGGGTGACCGGGCTGCGGCGTTCCGAGGTGGCGGCGCTCGCCGGGGTCAGTGTCGAGTACTACGCGAAGCTGGAGCGCGGAGCCATCGCCGGAGCGTCCTCGACCGTCCTCGACGCCATCGCCCGGGCGCTCCAGCTCGACGAGGCGGAACGCACCCACTTGTTCGACCTCGCCCGCGCGGCCGACGGCGTCCCACTCTCCGGTCGACCGCGTCGCCGGGTGGCCAAGAACCCCGCGACCCGGCCGAGCCTGCACTGGATGCTCGATGCGATCACCGACGGCATCGCCTTCGTCCGCAACACCCACCAGGACCTCCTCGCGACCAACGAGCTCGGGCGCGCGTTCTACTCACCGGTCATCGGCGACGGCGGGCGCACCCCGAATCTCGCGCGGTTCCAGTTCCTCGACCCGGCCTCCCGTGACTTCTACCCCGACTGGGACGTCTTCGCCGAGATGTGCGTGTCGGTCATGCGTGCCGAGGCCGGCCGGGACCCGCACGACAAAGGACTGCACGACCTCGTCGGTGAGCTGTCGACCCGGAGCGACGCCTTCCGCACGCTCTGGGGAGCGCACAACGTGCGCACGCACGGCACGGGCACGAAGCGGTTCAACCACCCGATCGTCGGCGAGATGACCTTCGCCTACGAGGAGCTCGCGATCACGGCCGACCCCGGTCACGTCGTGCTCGTCTACACGGCGGAGCCCGGCTCGCCATCCGCCGAGCGACTGCAGTTGCTCGCGAACTGGGCGGCGTCCCAGCGGCAGGCTGCGCAGCGTGACGACACGGCGGTCACGAACGAGCCCGACACCAGCGAGGCCGGACAGGCAGGGGGTCGCTGATGCCGCGCATCCTGGTGACCGGTGCCGCCGTCGGCCTGGGGCTCGGCGCCGCGACCGAGCTGGTCGACCACGGGCACGAGGTGCTCGTCCACGCACGGAGCCTCGCCCGCGCCGACGGTGTCCGGCTGCTCGACGAGCCCTCCGCGCACCTCGTCACCGGTGACCTCACCACCCTCGACGGCGTCCATGAGCTCGCGGAGCAGGTCGCCGCAGCCGGTCCCGTGGACGCGATCATCCACAACGCCGGCGTCCTCGACGGAACGGCCGTCCTGCCGGTCAACGTGGTCGCGCCCTACCTGCTCACCGCCCTCGTCCCCGCGCGGCGACTCGTGTTCCTCAGCAGCAGCATGCATCGCGGCGGTACCGCGACGCTCGACGGCCTCGACTGGTCGGGTTCCACGAGGACGGCGAGCTACTCCGACAGCAAACTCCTCGTGACCGTCCTCGCGGCGGCCATCGCGCGAGTGCGTCCCGGGGTGTTCAGCAACGCGGTCGACCCGGGGTGGGTGCCGACACGGATGGGCGGGCCGAACGCGCCCGACGATCTGGAACTCGGGCACCGGACCCAGGTGGCGCTCGCCGAAGGGCGCGGCGCCGACACCTCCGGATACTGGCACCACCAGCGACGCGAGGAGCCGCACCGCGCGGTCCGAGACGAGGCGTTCCAGGACGAGCTGCTGCTCGCGCTCGCCGAGCACACAGGCGTGTCGCTCTCCTGAGAGCGCAGGAGACGCACTCCCGGGGCGGATTCGAGAGCATCGTGTGCGCTCTCGCCGGCCGGATTCAAGTGTCGATGCGGTGGTCCTGGATCGACTCGTAGGTGACGCGGAGGGACTCGGCCGCGGCGTCGTAACGACGTTGGGCGACACGGATGAAGAGCAGGTCGACGAGCGCGAGCTGGGCGATGCGCGACGACATCGCACCCGAACGGTAACGGCTCTCCCTCGCCTGCGTCGCGAGGACGAGGTCGCACCGGCCGGCGATGGGGGAGTCGGGGAAGTTCGTGATGCACACGGTCGTCGCGCCGGCGGCCCGTGCGAGCTGCATCGCCTGCTCGGTCTCGACCGTGAGCCCGGAGTGCGAGATGCCGATGGCGACCCCACCGGGCCCGAGGAGGGCGGCCGAGGGCAGTGCGAGGTGGGCGTCGACGAAGGTGTTGGCCGGCATGCCGATCCGGTAGAGCTTCTGGTGGAGGTCCTGCGCCGTGAGGTTCGAGGACCCGAAACCGATGACGTCGATCCGTGGGGCGACGAGGAGGGCGTCGACGACCGCGTCCAGGGCGTCGCGGTCGAGTGAGCGGGCGGTGAGCTCGATCGCCTGCACCTCCTGGTAGGCGACCTTCGCGACGACCGTCTCGACCGAGTCGTCCGGGTCGATGTCGGCGTCGTCGACCTCGAACCGGTCACGCTCCGCCTGCTCGCGACTCGTGGAGGTCGCGACGGCGACCCGGAACTCCCGGTAGCCGGTGTACCCGATGGTCTGGCAGAACCGCGCGACGGTCGCCTGGGAGGTGCCGCACGCCTTCGCGAGTTCGGTGATGGTCAGCTCGACGACGAGCGAGGGGGTGCCGATGATGGTCTCGGCGACGCGCGTCTCGGCGGCGCTCAGACGAGGGATCGCCTGGCGGAGCACGAGCAGCGCGTCAGTGGACATCCGGTGCGGCCCCCGTCGGGTCTTCGACGGCGTGCGCTGCGATGGCCGCGCTGAGGGAGCCGTCGCCGCCACGGAGGCGGGCGACGGCTTCGTCTGCGGCGATGCCGGTCACGAGGACGAGGATAGCGGCCTTCACCCAGCCGTCCACGGATGCGAGCGTCTTCGCGGCCGTGGCGGCGTCGACGTCGGTCGCCAACATGACCGTGCGTTCCGCCCGCGCCCGCAGCTTCTCGTTCGTGGTGAGGAGGTCGACCATGAGGTTCCGGTACGTCTTCCCGAGCCGCACCATCGTGATCGTCGACAGCATGTTGAGCACGAGCTTCTGTGCCGTCCCCGCCTTCAGCCGGGTCGATCCCGTGAGGAGCTCCGGACCGACGACCGCCTCGATGCCGATGTCCGCGTCCCGGGCGAGCGGCGAGCCGGCGTTGCACGACAGGCCGATCGTGATCGCACCGATCGAGCGCGCGTACTCGAGGGCGCCCAGGACGTAGGGCGTGCGGCCGGACGCGGAGACCCCCACGACGGCGTCGTCCGCGGTGATCGACAGCGACTCCAGATCCGCCCGTCCGAGGTCGTCGCGGTCCTCGGCGTTCTCCACCGCCTGCTGGATGGCGCCCGGACCACCCGCGATGAGTCCGACGATGAGGCCGGGGTCGGTCCCGAACGTGGGTGGCGCCTCACTCGCATCGAGGATGCCCATCCGTCCGGCGGTCCCGGCGCCCAGGTAGACGAGTCGTCCGCCCCGGCGGAGGCGCTCGACGATCGCTTCGACGGCCTCGGCGATCTCGGGTTCCACTGCCGCGATGGCGTCGGGGACGGAACGGTTGTCCTCGTTCATCGCGGTGACGAGTTCCCGGGTGGAGAGGGCGTCGAGGTCGGGGTGTCGTTCGTTCACCTGCTCCGTCGAGAGCGTGGCGAGCTCCGCGCGGATGGTGTCGCGTTCGCCGGTCCCTGAGCCTGTCGAACGGTGGGCGGACGAAGCGTCCTCAGGCTGCGTGGACATCGTCGCGCACGACCCTTCCGTCGTAGGAGATCGCGGTGTCGAGTGCGACGAGTCTGGCTCCGTCGAGTGCGTCACCGCGGGGTGCGACGAGGTCGACGCCGACCTCGTGCAGGGCCGTCGCGAGATGTGCGGCGACGTAGGGGTGGGAGGCGATCCCGCCGACGACGCACACGGCACCCGTGCGGGCAGCGGCGGCGCTCACGGCGAGATGGGCGCAGGCGGCGTCGACGATGTCCGCGGCGACCGCGTCGCCCTCCTCGGCTCGGGTGATGACCGTGGGCGCGAAGGTGCCGAGTTGGCGGGCCGGTGCTCCGGTGCTCGAGACCCAGCGGGGGAGCGCGGGGATCGAGCCGATGAGCGCCTCGGCGTCGGCGAGCAAGGTGGTGGCGGGGCCGCGGCCGTCGAAGGCACGCATGCACGCCTCGAGGCCCTGCTGCCCGATCCACCGACCGCTGCCCTCGTCTCCGAGCCAGGGACCCCAACCGTCGATCTGCTCCACGGAGCCGTCGGCGTCGACGTCGAACACGACGGAGCCGGTGCCGGCGATGAGCACCGTGCCGGGACCACCGGCGAACGCACCGGCGTGGGCCGCGAGGGCGTCGTTCACGACGGCGATCGTCGCACCGAGCGCCAGACGCAGTTCGGCGGTGAACGCGGCGACCTCGTGCGGTGCCGCCTCCACCCCGGCGGCGCCGATCCCGACGTGCTCCACCTCGGCGAGGAGGTCTGCGGGAAGGTGCGCGACCGTTTCGAGGACTGCGCGGGCCGACAGCTCCGCGCCCTCGTGGTCGGCGAGGCCCGGTGCCCCGTGGCCGCGGGCCTCCGCGAGGACGATCAGGCCGTCGCCGGATCCGCTCGTGATGCGGGCGCGGCAGGAGGTCTTCCCGAGATCGATGGCGAGGACGGGCGCTGCGAGGTGGTTCATGATCCGTTCCGGTGGTGCTGGTCGTGCAGGTGGTGCGTCGGCGCCGCGGCGGAGGCCGCGGACAGGAGTTCGGTGACCCGGTCGGCGGACGCCCGGGAGGCTGCGAGCGTGTCGATCACCGGCAGGGGGAGGACGGCGTCCTCGGTGAGCGGCAGTCCGACGCTCACGACGACGGCGTCCGGCCGGACCAGCGCGACACGGTCCACCGCGAGCCGCTGCGGGGTGTCGCGGCCGAGGCGGTCTGCGAGGAGGACGACGCCGTCGTCGGCGGGGATCGTCTCGAGGAGGAGGGCCAGCTCATCGGAGGCGGGCGCCTCGGCATGCGGATCCGGTGTCCGGAGGCTCGGGCCGGCAGCGAGCCGGGCGACGGCGAACCGTTCGGCGAGCGATTCGGCGAACGGATCGTGGGCCGAGGCGACGGCGAAGGTCGGTCGGTCGCGGAGGTCGACGAGGGTGATCGCCGACGCTGCGATGGCGACGTCGCCCCGGACGCGCACGACCCGGCGGATGGCGTCGGAGAAGGGCCCTTCGACAAGCTCAGGGAGCGTGGACCGCTCGGGGACCGTGGACTGCTCGGGGAGCGTGGACCGCTCGGGGACCGGGGACTCCTCGGGGACCGACTCCCCGGTCCCTGAGCCTGTCGAAGGGCTGACGGACCGTGCGAGCCACGCCACCCGGGCGGCCGCGCGCTCGACGATCGTTCGATCGAGCTCACCGTCGGCCACCGCGGCGCAGACCGCCTCGAACACCTCGAGGTAGTCGTCCTCGTCGGTCGTCGCGCCCTGCTTCGGCCCGAGGTTGGACGGGTTGCCGATGCAGAGCAGATCGACACCGGCCTGGAGGGCGAGGACCGCCCCGCGTCCGGAGCCGGTGGTGGAACGGATGGCCGCCATGTCGAGTGCATCGGAGATGATGACACCGTCGAAGCCGCTCTCGCGCAGCCGGCGGAGGGGGATCGGGTTGAGTGTCGCCGGGGCGTCACCGAACGCCGGGACGACGATGTGGGCGGTCATGACACTCGCGACGCCGGCGGCGATCGCCGCGTCGAACGGTGGCAGATGCTCGGCTTCGAGCTCCGCCAGGTCCAGGTCGATGCGGGGCAGATCCAGGTGCGAGTCGCTCGCCGTGTCGCCGTGTCCGGGGTAGTGCTTGACGCACGCGGCGACCCCGCCGGTCTGCAATCCGTCGACCATCGCGGCGACGTGGCGGGAGACGAGGTCGGCGGTGGGTCCGAACGAGCGCACCCCGATGACCGGGTTCGCGGGGTTGGTGTTCACGTCGGCGACGGGCGCGAGTGCGACGTTCGCCCCGGCCGCGTGGAGCCGCTCGGCGAGTGCCGAACCCACCGCGCGCGTCGTCTCGACATCGTCGAGTGCACCGAGCTGCGCATGCCCGGGCAGGGTGGAACCCGTCTGCGCCTCGAGGCGGGAGACGTTGCCGCCCTCCTCGTCGACGCCGATGAGGACCTCGGGCCGGTGGACGCGGAGTTCGGCCGACAGCGCCGCGACCTCCGCCGGGTCCGAGGAGAGGTTCTGCCCGAAGTACACGACGCCCGCGAGGCCGCCGTCCAGTTCGCGCAGCAGCCAATCCGGGGCGGTCCGGCCGAGGAACCCCGGCCAGAGGACGCCCCGGACGAGCCGCGCGACGTCTGGGTCGATCATCCCTTCACCGCTCCGGACACCAGTCCGCCGGAGAGGCGGCGCTGCACGAGGATGAAGAAGATCATGACCGGGATCGTGATGATGGTCGACGCCGCCATGACCGAACCCCAGTCGTTGGAGTTCAGGCCGAAGAACTGTTTGAGGCCGATGGCGACCGTGTAGTTCTCCGTCGAGCCGCCGAGCAAGGTCATCGCGAAGATGAACTCGTTCCAGGCCGTGATGAAGCTGAACACGCTCGTCGCGACGAGGCCCGGGGCCACGAGTGGGAGCATGATCGAGCGGAACATGCGCCACCAGCTGGCACCGTCGAGGAAGGCCGCCTCTTCGAGCTCCACCGGCACCGCCGCGACGAAGCCGCGGAGCATCCAGATGCCGAACGGCAGCGCGAGCGCGACGTACACGATGATGAGCCCGAGCAGGGTGTTGAGCAGCTGCAGGTCGCGGATCTGCACGAACAGCGGGATCACGAGCGCCTCGAGCGGCACCATCTGCACGACGAGGATCATGAGCAGCACCGCGGTGCGGAACTTGAACCGGAAGCGGGCGACCGCGACCGAGGCGAGGAGCGCGACGGCCGCCGAGATGAGCACGGTGGCGGCTGCCACGATCGCGGAGTTGCGGAGGAAGACGCCGAAGCCGCCGTCGGTCAGGACCGACTGGAAGTTCGTGAGCGACAGTTCCTTCGGGAAGAACGACTGGCCGCCGCTCGACGCCTGTGCGTCGAACGCGCTCGACAGCATCCAGTACGCCGGGAACAGCGTGAAGACGAGCAGCAGGGTGACGAGGATCGCCTTGACGGTGTTCGAGCGGATCTTCCGACCGCTCGCCTTCCGGTGCATCGGGACCTGCGGCGTGGCGGACCGGTCGATGCCCGGCTTCTGAGCCTGTCGACGGTCTGCGGTGGGGGCCGGAGCCTGGGTGGTCACAGTTCGTCCTCCTTCATGAGGGCGCGGATGTAGACGATCGTGATGCCGAGCAGGACGAGCGTCAACAGCACCGCGATCGCGGAGCCGAAGCCGTAGCGGTTCTGTCCGAAGGACTCCACGTACGACCACACGCCGAGGTTCAACACCTCGCGGTTCGAGCCGGAACCACCCGGCATGAGGTAGATCTGCGCGAACACCTTGAAGTCCCAGATGGTCGACAGGATGATCACGACCGAGAACACCTGACGCAGCGATGGGAAGGTGATCTGGAAGAAGCGACGGAACGCGCCCGCCCCGTCCATCTCGGCGGCTTCCAGCATCTCCTTGGACACGCCGAGCAGGCCGGCGAGGACGGTGATGGCCACGAAGGGGAAGCCGTGGTGGATCACGTTCAGCAGCGCGATGCCGTAGAACGTGAACTGGTTCGTGAACCAGTTGAAGGGCTCGTCCATGAGCCCGAGCCCCATGAGCGTCTGGTTGACGATGCCGCGGTCGGCGTCGAAGATCCAGACCCAGACGTAGGTGCCGGTGACGGCGGGCATCGCCCAGGCGACCATGATGGCGCTGCCGACGATGGTGCGCCAGAAGGAGCCGAGGTTCGCCATGAGGAGGGCGACGAGGGTGCCCAGGACGACGGTACCGATGACGGCCGCGGCGGCGAAGAGGACGGTGTTCGGGAGGACGACGGTCCAGAGGGTCGGGTCGGCGAAGACCTCGGCGTAGTTCGCGCCGCCGTTGAAGTTGGTGTCGCCGCTGACGATCTCGCGCAGGCCGTAGTCCTGCAGGGAGAACAGGACGACGCGGATGAGCGGCCAGAGGAGGAGCACGGCGAGGATGAGGAGCGCCGGCGTGAGCAGCAGCCAGGGGCGGGTGCGCATCAGGAGGCGCAGCCGCTTGGGGGAGGGGCCCCCGGCCACCCGCGAAGCGGGGGCTTCGCGGGTGACCGTGGGCGGGGTGAGGGTCGACACGATCGGCTACTTGCCGTTCATGATGTCGTCCATCTCCTTGGCGGCGTCGGTCGTCGCCTGGTCGACCGACTTGCTCCCGGAGAGGATGGCCTGGATCATCGCGTTGGTGGTCTTCTTCGCCTGCACCGCACCGAACTTCGGGGTCACGGGGAGGGAAGCGCCGCCGTCGACGAACTGCTCGGCGAAGGGCTTCACCAGCGGGTCGTCGCTCTCGGTCGAGTCGCTGAGGAGCGAGGTCTGGCCGGGGAAGTACCCGGTCTGCTCGGCCCACTCGGAGGCGAACTTGCCGGTGGTCATCATCTCGATGAACTGGAACGCGAGGTCCTTGTTCTTCGAGGTGTTGAACATGCTGAGGTGCGAACCGCCGAGCACGGAGGGCGACATGCCGCCGTCTTCACCCGGGATCGGGATGGCGGCGAACTTGCCCTCGAGCTCCGGGTTCTTCTGGACGATCGTCGCAGGGGTCCAGGAGCCCATGATCGCCATGGCGACCTTGTCCTGCACGAAGTTGTCGAGGACGTCGGTCTCCTTCCAGGTGGTGGCACCCGAGGAGGAGAGGTCGTACTTGGTGGCCAGGTCGGTCCAGAACTGGATGCCCTTGCGCGAGTCGTCGCTCGCGAGACCCGACTTCCAGGTGTCGCCGTCGAGCTCGGAGACCTCGCCGCCGGCGCCCCAGACCCAGGGGTACGCCGTGAACTCGGCGTCACCGGGGACGGGGAACGGGATCATGTCGGGCTTGGCGGCCTTGATCGCGGTGCCGGCGTCGATGATCTCCTGCCAGGTGGTCGGCGCCTTGAGGCCGAGCTCCTCGAAGACGTCGGTGCGGTAGACGATCGAGCGGACGCCGGCGTACCACGGCATGCCGTAGAGCTCGCCGTCGTAGGTGCCGGAGTCGGCGAGGCCCTTGACGAGGTCGTCCTTCAGGCCGGCCTTGTCGACGTAGTCGCCGATGGGGGCGAGGGCGCCGGCATCGGCGAACTCGGCCGTCCAGGTAGTGCCCGTCTCGGCGACGTCGGGGGTGGTGTTCCCGGCGATCGACGTCACGAAGCGGTCGTGGGCGTCGGCCCACTGCACGTACTCGACCTTGAGGGTGGCGCCGGTCTCCTTCTTGAAGGCCGAGCCGACCTCCTTGAAGAAGGCCTCGGAGTCTGGGTTGGTGCCCTGCATGATCCAGACGGTGAGCGTCTGGCCGTCTGCCGAGACGTCGCCTGAGCCGGAACCGCCACCGGCACAGGCGGTGAGGCCGAGTGCCGCGGTGGCGAGGACGGCCAGCGGAAGGGTGCGCTTGCGCATGGTGCTGCTCCTCGATTCTGGGATCGGGAGTCCGGGCCGTCGTTGGCCCGGGATCCGTGATGACCGGGAAACCGCGGTCGATCCCTGCTGTTTTCAGTGGGTGTGGAAACAGTATTCAATAAGTACAGGAAGCTTGCAAATATTTTCCAGCACTGCAACACGGTCGTTACCTGCGTGACGGACGTGTTTCGCGAAGCTGCGAGAACCGTGTGTGTGGATGGCGGTCGGCCACCGCCGTCGTCAGGCCGTGCGGAGGATGATCACGCGCATCGTCGCGGCGGCCCGCTCGCCGTCCTGCGCCTCGATCGCCGACGCGAGGTCCGTGTGCAACGCCGCGTCGTGGTGGTCGATGCCGTCGCCGGGCAGCTGGTCCACACGATCCCGGAGGGCCTCGTCGACGGCGTCGCCGACCCGGTCGAGGATCGGGTTCCCCGCCGCCCGTCGGATGAGGCGATGCAGCAGGAGGTCGGCCTCGAGGAACGCGATCGGATCCTGGCGAGCCGCCGCCGCGCGGAGTGCCTCGCTCGTCTCGCCGAGCTCACGGGCGTCGACGTCGCTGCGTCGCTCGGCCGCGAGCCGTGCCGACTCCGGCTCGGTCGCCGTACGGAGCTCGCGGATCGCGAGGAGGGTGGACTCCCGTCGTCCGCTCGCCAGCGCCCAGCGGAGCACTCGGGGCTGCAACCAGTCCCAGCTCGACGACGGCTGCACGGTGTGGCCGACGTGCGCCTTGCTGGTGAGGAGCCCGAGGCCGGTCAGCACGCGGGTGGCCTCGCGGACGACCGAGCGGGAGTGCCCCGCCCTGGCGACCAGCTCGTCCACCGTGCACACCGTGCCGGCGGGCAGTCCGCCGTCGACGATGTCGGTGCCGATCCGGTCGAGCGTGCGTTCGAAGGCCGATGTCCCCGGTGCGCGACTCACGCCCGTGCTGACGGACGGGTGGGGGAGATCACGAGTTCGTCGATCCGCACGTGCGGCGGGCCGTCGAGGATGAACCGCACGGCGCGGCCGATGTCCCCGGGCGTCAGCATCGTCTCGCGCGCCGACGCGTCCGGCACCTGCGGCCGCATGGAGAGGAACGGGGTGTCGACGTCGCCCGGGCAGAGGTGGGTGGCGCCGACGCCGTGGAGTCCCTCCTCCTCGTTGAGGGTCGCGCAGAGCGAGGCGAGCGCGGTCTTGCTCGCACTGTAGGCGACGCCACCCTTGGTCGAGAAGCGCCAGCCTGCGAAGGAGGAGATGACGACGATCCGTCCCTGCGCGTCGCGGATGGTAGGCAGCGCGAGGTCGATCGTGCGGGCGACCGAGGTGAGGTTGGTGTCGACGATCGCGGCGAACTCCGTCATCGTCTGGTCGTCCCACCGGCGCCGAGGTGCGTTCAGGCCCGCCGCGGTGACGAGGTCGTCGACCGGGCCGAGCTCGGCGACGATGCGTTCATGGGCTCGGGCGAGCGAAGCGGGGTCCGTCGCGTCGGCCTCCGCGTCGACGGCCACACCGCCGGCGGAGGTGACGGCTTCCACCGTCTCGAGGAGCGCCTCGCGCCGCCGCCCCGTCACGGCGACGCGCCATCCCGCCTCTGCGGCCGACACCGCCACGGCCTGTCCCATACCGCTGCCGCCACCCGTCACCCAGAGCACTCGATCCGTCATGGCGCCAGTGTAGCGAGCCGGGCGACCATAAGTATGTTTTACTCGCCTGGTGCGTACGCGGCCGTCGGCACCGGGTCGACGCGTCGAGGGTTGCGCTCGGACGACGGGAGACACCGATGCTGCTGGACCTGACGGACCGACGGGTGATCGTGACCGGAGGTGCTCGGGGGATCGGGCTCGCCCTCGTGGAGTCCTTCCTCGCCGAGGGGTCCCGCGTCGCGGTGCTCGACCTCGACGTCTCCTCCCTCGACGCGCTCGTGGCAACCCACCACGGTGGCCTCGTCGCCATCACGTGTGACGTGCGATCCGAGGACTCCGTGTCGCGCGCGGTCGCGGCGGCTGCCGCCGAGCTCGGAGGGATCGACGTCCTCGTGAACAACGCCGGGATCAACGTGCAGTCGTTGCTCGAGGAGACGAGCGACGCCGCGTGGACCAGGTGCTTCGACGTCAACGTCGGCGGCGTGTTCCGGGTGTCGAAGGCGGTCATCCCGTATCTGAAGGGACAGCGTTCCGGGCGCATCATCAACGCCGCGAGCTTCGCCGCGGTCATCCCGAGCGTCGGCAGCGCGGCCTACGCGGCGTCGAAGTCCGCGGTGGTGCAGCTCACCAGGGTCCTCGCGAGCGAGCTGGGACCGTGGGACATCACGGTGAACGCCTACGCCCCCGGCATGGTGCCGACGGCGATGAACGGTTTCGCCGAGCTCCCGACGGCGCAGCAGGACGAACTCCTCGACACACTCTCGGTGCGCCGTTGGGAGGAACCGGAGGACGTCGCGAACGTCGTCCGGTTCCTCGCGAGCGACCAGGCGGGCTACGTCACCGGTGCGCTGATCGACGTCAGTGGCGGCAAGTTCGCGACCCAGTTCCCAGCCCGCGCTCGCGTCTGATCAGGCTCCGGACCCGACGGGATCCGGGCGGTGGACCGGCCGGATTCACGGGTGGTGAAGCGACGGATGTCGGACCGACGCGCCCGGGAACGACGTTCCCAGGCCCGGATTCGCAGCCAGCGCGAAGGCCGCTTACGATACCGTGGACGGCACATCCGGAGGCCCGCTGCGCGGGTCGGCGGAGGGCCGTCGAGTGGGCTGACCGGGGCAGGTCCACAGCCGCAGGATCGTCGGGATCACCATCTGGAGCAGAGGAGTTCGGTCAGCCGTGGCTTCACGAGTGCACGAGTCGGAACGTCGCCGTTCGCGCGATGCGCGTCGAGGGCGCCACCGTGCCTCAGCCCAGATCGAACCCTTCACCCGCGGGTTCAGCGCCCTCGGTGAGCTGGCCGCGTCGGGCGCGCAGGTCAGCCTCCGGATCAACGACATCACCACCGGCGAGATGCTCATGTCGGCCGACGACCACGTCGTCGTGCCCACCGCCTCGATCGGCAAGGTCCTCCTCCTCATCGAGGTCGCGGCCCGCCTCGGCGACGCCGACTTCAGCGGCCTCACCATTCTCGACCGCGAGCCGCTCGACGCGGTCGCCGACTCCGGGATCTGGCAGCACCTCCAAGCGCCGTCCCTCCCGGTCGCCGACCTCGCGGCCCTCGTCGGCGCGACGAGCGACAACCTCGCCACGAACGTCCTGCTCCGCCACATCGGTCTCGACGCCGTCCGCCACCGTGCCGAGGAGATCGGGCTGAAGCGCACGGCCCTCCTCGACATCGTCCGCGACCACCGCGGCCCCGACAACGCACCGCAGCTCTCCGTCGGTTCCGCCCGCGAACTCGCCTGGCTGTTCCAGGCGCTCGCGACGGGCGAGATCGTCGACGCCACCACGAGCCGCCGGGTCCTGGCCTGGTTGTCGCTGAACACGGACCTCTCGCTCGTCGCCTCGGGCTTCGGGCTCGATCCGCTGGCCCACCGTGAGCCCGACCACGGCATCCAACTCTTCAACAAGACCGGATCCGGGGTCGGTGTGCGAGCCGAGGCGGGCATCCTCCGAGGCCCGAACGGCGCCGTGAGCTACGCCGTGTGCACGAGCTACGACGACACGGAGCTCGGCACGCGCCTCGGGGTGGTCGACGCCGTCCGGATCCTCGGCCAGGACCTCCTCGAGTACGTGCACTGAGCCGGTCTCGCTCCTCCGGTCCCTGAGCGTGTCGAAGGGCAGGATGCGGCTGTCGAACGCCCACTCAGTCGATGAGCCCCGCCGCCGCGAGGCGTTCCAGCACCTCACGCCCCGCGGGTGGGCAGCGGTCGAGTGACTCCGTGCCCACCCAGTGGACCGCGCTCACCTCGGCGGAGGGCGTCGGTGTCTCGTCCGTCTCGGCGGCGAAGACGTGCATCCGCACCAACCGGCCCTCGGGCTCGCCGTGCGCCTGCGTGACCACCGTGAACAACGGCGAGACCCGCGCCGGATCGATCTCGACCGCGACCTCCTCGCGTGCCTCCCGGACGGCGGCCTCGGCCGGCGTCTCGCCCGCGTCGATCTTCCCGCCGGGCATGTACAGGACGTCGCGACCGCGAGCCGTCACCATGAGGACCCGCCGTCCGCGGACGATCGCGACCGCGGACACGAGAATGTCGGGGAGCGGGCTGCCCGAGCCCGCGGGTGCACGGCTCACCGGTCGGCCGGGCTCTCGGGGTCCAGCGCGGGCCGCACCCGGTCGGCGAACCCGTCGACGGCGAGTTCCACGGCGTCCTTGAGTTCGTCCGTGCTGAGGATCACGAAGTGACCCGGCACCGGGAGGAGCACGTTCGTCGCTCCGGGCAGCACGCTGCTGGACGGCACGTGCGGGTCGAAGGTGCTGTAGATCGAGACGATGTCGGTGTTGACGTCGTGCGGGGCGCCGAGCGCGACGATGGTCTCGTCCGTCGGGAGGAACGCACGGAGGCTCGGGTCGACCACGTACTTCGCGAGCACCGATCCGGAGAACGGCGAGCAGATCGCGACGACCCCGAGCAGGCCCAGCCGCTCGCGTTCGGTGAGGAGCAGCTCCTTCCCGACGAGCCCTCCCTTGCTGTGCGCGACGATGACGCACCCTGCGGCGGGCTTCGGCAACCGCCCGAGCGCACGGGCGAAGCGGGCAGCCGTGTCGCGGATGGGTTTGCGGTTGTAGCCGAGGCCGCGCGCGATGCGGATCCGGTAGCCGTCGGCGTTCAGGCGGTCGGCCACCGGCTTCAGGAACGCCCAGGTCTCGTACACGCCGGGGATGAGGACGACGACCGGTCGACTCGCGTCGCCACGGGCGTACTCCTTCGGGATGCGCCCGCTGAAGAAGGCCCGCGTGTGCCAGACGACCGAGTGGACCCAGTCGGCGGCGACGATCCCGGCGATGGCCAGCGCGCCAGGTCGCTCGGCGACCGGCGGGGCGTCGGCGAGCGAGACGTCCTCGGCTTCCGCCACCGATTCCTCGTCCATCCGCACCCCCTCGTCCATCTTGCCACCGCCTCCGGTGCGCGCCGCGCGAGCCCAGTGGACATCAGGGATCGCGGGTTACCCTGTGTTGACAAGGCGACGGCACGCTGCAAGCATGAGTCCGTTCGTCGAACCCCTATGCGCGAGGTGCACCTTCATGACTGATCCGAACTCCGGCCAGCCGAACGACCCATACGGTCAGAGCCAGAACCCCCAGCAGCCGGCCTACGGCGAATCGCAGGTTCCGCCGGCTCCGCAGTACGGGGAACAGGCGCCGCAGTACGGTCAGCCCTCGCCCTACGGCGAGCAGTCGGGCCAGCAGGCTCCGCAGTACGGCGAGCAGCCCAAGTACGGCCAGCCGCAGGCTCCGTACGGTGAGCAGCAGAACCCCTACGGTCAGCCCGCCGCTCCCTACGGTCAGCAGCAGAACCCCTACGGTCAGCCCGCCGCTCCCTACGGTCAGCCCCAGGCCCCGTACGGCTACGCGCAGCCGACCGGCCCGAAGACGAACGTCATGGCGATCATCTCGCTCATCGCCCCGTTCGTCGGGTTCGGCGTCGTCGGCCTCGTGCTCGGCATCATCGCGCTCGGTCAGATCAAGCGCACCGGTGAGCAGGGCCGCGGCCTGGCCCTCGCCGGCACGATCGTGAGCGGCGTCTCGGTCCTCGTCGGTGTCATCTTCATCATCTTCTACGTCCTGCTCATCGCGGGCGCGATCGGTACCGCGAGCAGCTACAACTACGACTACTGATCCACGGCCTGCTCGGCAGGCGGATCATGACGGGCATCGGCATCGCGCCGGTGCCCGTTCGTCGTTCGAGCGCCCTCCGACAGGCTCAGCGACCAGACGGCTCAGTGGGGTCGGAAGCCTAGGAGGCGGAAGCTGCCGAATCGGTGTCGGCGACCGGAGCGACGACCGCCGGTGCCTGGGGGACCTCGATACCGAAGAGCGTCTGCAGCGCCGTCGTGTACGCGGCCTGCTCGCCGTTGCGGGCGAGGTTCCGCGCCCGCACCGTCGGTTCGTGCAGGAGCACGCCGGCGAGGTGACGCAGTGCGCGGGCGGTCGAGCCGTCGTCGTCGCCACGCGCGGTCGCACGGGCGACCTCAGCCTCGACGAGCGCGTGCACGTGGCTGCGGAGGGCGACGACGGCGGGCTCGAGGCTGCGCTCCTCGCCGACCGCGGCGAACTTCTGCGCGGCGCGGCTGACGATGGAGCGCGCGACCTCGGTGGCCTGCAGCTCCTCGAGCGGCGCGTGGATGCGGATGGTCTCGAGGTCGAGCAGGACGACACCGGAAACGGTGGAGACGTCGGGGTCGACGTTGCGCGGCAGGCCGAGGTCGATGACGAGCTGGGCCGAGGCGTGCGGCACCGGGCACTCGGCGGCGGCTTCGGTGATGACGTCGTGGACGAGGGCGGAGACCCCGGTGGGCTCGGGAGCGGCCGGGGTGACCAGTGAGAGCGTCGGTGCGTCCGTGGCGGCTGCGGCTCGTGCGCGGTGGTCGGCGGCGACGGCCGTGCGACCCGCGCGGAGCAGTTCGGCGTCGACGACGTGGCCCTCGGCGGTGGTGCAGGTCACGATGATGTCGACCTCACCGGTGGTGCGGGCGAGGTCGTCGTGTCCGATCCAGCCGATCTCGTGGGAGCGCGCGAACTTCTCGGCACGGCCGGAGGGCGAGTACACGAGGACGTCGGTGACGCCGCGGTCGCGGAGGGCGGCGAGGCTCGCGCCGGCGTACGCACCGGTGCCGACGAGCAACACGCGCTGCGTGGCCCAGTCGTCGATACGGCTCTCCGCGAGGTCCAGGGCGAGACGCACGATGGAGCGCCCGGCGCGACCGAGCGGCGTGCGGTTCTTGATGCCGCGGGAGGTCTGGGACGCGCGCTGGAACAGACGCTCGAGCTCGGAACTGGTGGTGCCACCGGCGCGAGCTGCCTCGAGGGAGCGCCGCACCTGGCCGGCGATCTCGCCCTCGCCGACGACGACGGACTCGAGTCCGGCCGACACGGCGAAGAGGTGCTCGGCGGCTGCGGTGCCGACGCTGAGGTCGAACACCTCCCGCAGCTGCTCGGCGGGGATGCCTGTGGTCTCGCTGACGGCCTCCGCAGCGGCCTCGAAGGCGACGGATGCGGCGGCGGTGACGGGCTCGTCGAGGTCGATGTACGCCTCGAACCGGTTGCAGGTGGCCACGACGACGGCACCCGAGACGCACTCGTGGTGCTCGACCAGGCGCGCGGCGACGCCCTCGGCACCGACTGAGAGTCGTTCGAGGAGGTCGAAGGTGGCGTTCTTATGGCTCGCCGTCACACACATGAGCACCCGACGAGTCTACCCGAGCGGGCACGTCGGCCTCTCCGGGAAGCCACCCAGGTGACCCTCACCCGATCGCACGCACGCCCCTCCCTCTCAGGGCGGAGATGGGAGGATGGAGGGGTGAGTCTCCCACCCGAACACCCCCTCGTCACCGGCGTGACCCGGTCGTCGCCGCTCATCACCGCGTACCGCGGCACCCGTCCCGAGCGGACGCCCGTCTGGTTCATGCGGCAGGCCGGCCGGTCGCTGCCCGAGTATCGCGAGTTGCGGATCGGGACGGCCATGCTCGACGCCTGCCTCGACCCGGCGATGGCGAGCGAGATCACCCTCCAGCCCATCCGACGGCACGGGACGGATGCGGCCATCTTCTTCAGCGACATCGTCGTGCCGTTGAAGCAGGCCGGCGTCGCGGTCGAGATCGTGCCGGGCCGTGGTCCCGTCATGGGGTCGGCGGTGCGGACGGCCGCCGAGGTCGACGCGCTCGTCGCGCTCGATCCCGCCGTCCTCGACGACACACTGGCGCCCATCCGCGAAGGCGTCGCGCTCACCGTCGCCGGGCTCGCGGGGATCGGCGACGGCCGCACGCCGCTCATCGGCTTCGCTGGCGCGCCCTTCACGCTCGCCGCCTACCTCGTCGAGGGCGGGCCGTCGAAGGACCACCTCGCCGCCCGCACCCTCATGCACGCCGACCCGGACTCGTGGGCCAAGCTCATGGCCTGGTGCGCGGACGTCACCGGTCGCTTCCTCCGCGCCCAGGTGCTCGCCGGCGCGTCGGCCGCGCAGCTCTTCGACTCGTGGGCGGGGGCGCTCTCCCTCGAGGACTACGAGCGTCACGTCGCCCCGGCCTCCCGGGCCGCGCTCGCGCACGTCGCCGACCTCGCCGTCCCGAAGGTGCACTTCGGCGTTGGGACCGGTGAACTGCTCGGCGCGATGCACCGGGTCGGCGCCGACGTGGTCGGGGTCGACTACCGGCTGGCGCTCGACGAGGGCATCCGACGTCTCGGTGGCGGCGTCCCCGTGCAGGGCAACATCGACCCGGCACTGCTCGCCGCCCCCTGGCCGGTCCTCGAGGCGCACGTCCTCGACATCCTCCAGCGCGGGACGGCGGCGCCGTCGCACGTCCTCAACCTCGGCCACGGGGTCCCGCCCGACACCGACCCGGACGTCCTGACCCGCATCGTCGCCCTCGCCCACGATTGGCAGCCCGCATGAGTCTCGAGCCGAAGCGTCTCGTCGTCATCGGCGGTGGTGTGGCCGGACTCGTCGGCGCGGTCGACTGCGCCAAGGTCGGCATCTCGGTCACGGTCGTCGATGCGCAGGAGTCGTTCGGTGGTGCGCTCGCGGCCGCGGAGGTCGCGGGTCTCCGCGTCGACGTCGGTGCCGAGAGCTTCGCGACGCGCGGTGGCTCGGTCGTCGAGCTCATCGAGCAGCTGGGCTTGACCGACCGCGTCGTGCGTCCCAACCGGGCGGGGGCTTGGTTGCACGTCGCCAAGCCCGGACAGCCGCAGCGGAGTGTCCCGCTCCCCAAGGCGGGACTGCTGGGCATCCCGACGAACCCCCTCGCGGACGACGTCCGTCGGGTCATCGGTTGGAAGGGTGCCCTGCGCGCCTATCTCGACCGCATCCGCCCGCCGCTCACGATCGGCACCGAGCACAACCTCGGTGCGCTCGTCAGGAAGCGCATGGGCGCGGCCGTCCACGACCTCCTCGTCGCACCGGTCACCTCGGGCGTCTACTCGGCGGCTCCGGACGACCTCGACGTCGACCGCGCGGCTCCTGGACTGAACGCCGCGCTGACCCGCACCGGGGCGCTGTCCCTCGCCGTCGCGGCCCTCCGGGAGAACGCGCCCGCCGGTGCCGCGGTCGGCGGCCTCGACGGTGGCATGACCGTCCTCGTCGAGGGATTGACCGCGGAGCTCGAGCGGTGGGGGTCGACGCTCATCACCGGCGTCGCCGTCACGGCGATCTCCCGGAACCCGTTCGACATCGACGTGGACGGACCGGGTGTCGGCCTCGGCGACGCCGGCCTCCCGCGGATGAGCGAGCGTCCCGCCGCCGCGGGCGCGTCGAAGGCCCCCTGGTACGTCGCCCTGACCGACGGTCGGGTGCTCGAGGCCGATCTCGTCCTCATCGCGACGCCCGAGCAGCCGGCCCGCAACCTGCTGGCCGACGTCGGGCCGGCGCTCCGCGACCTCCCCGCCGCCGGCGACGATGCGGGCGACCCGGTCCTGCCCGCGCCGATCGAACTCGTGACGATCGTGCTCGACGAACCGGCACTCGACGCCGCACCGCGTGGCTCCGGGCTGCTCGTCGCACCCGGCTCCACGCTCCACGCCAAGGCGCTCACCCACGCGACGGCGAAGTGGGCCTGGCTCGCCGACCGCGCGAAGGAGCATGGCGAGCACCGCCACGTCGTCCGCCTGTCCTTCGGCCGTCAGGGCGAGGCCGACGCGACGAGCGCGTTGACCGACGAGGAGCTGCTCTCGACGGCATTGCACGACGCGTCCGCGATGCTCGGCGTCCAGCTCGACCCGGGCAGCGTCCGCGGCTTCCACCGCATCTCCTGGACGGGGACGCAACCGACCGCCGCGCGCGGCCAGCGTGAACGCTCGACGGCCATCCGGGAAGCGGTGGCCGAGGTGCCCGACCTCGCGGTCACGGGTGCCTGGTTGTCGGGGACGGGGCTCGCCTCGGTGGTCCCCGACGCCCACGAGGCGGCGGCACGACTCCGCCATCAGGCGCTGCAGCGGTAGACGCGCCCATATGCCCGACCCGGCATCTTTTCCTGTCAACCCCCGACCGGATGGTGGCGTGGGAGTGACACCCGACTACGCTGGTCCCGTTGGATGCAGCATCACAGCACCACTCGAACAGACGGAGGCGCCATGAAGGGCAAGGTCATGTTCGTCGTCGGTGGGCTCACGGGCTACGTGCTCGGTACCCGCGCCGGACGCGAACGCTACGAGCAGATCAAGACGCAGTGGGTCAAGCTGTGGAACGCGAAGCCGGTGCGCGCGCAGCGCGGCAAGGTCGAGGACTTCGCGAAGGCACGCATCAGTGAGGTCCCCGCGGCTCTGTGGAGCGGCGTCAGCGCCGTCGCGAAGGTCGTCAGCCAGCAGGGTTCGACGCCCGGCCAGAAGCTCGACAAGGCCATCTCGAAGACCGAGGACACCGTCCAGGACGTGTCCGAGACGGTCAAGGACGCCCGCACGGCCTCCGGCACCTCGACGTCGTCGGCCTCGAAGCCCGCAGTGCGGAAGCCTGCCGCGCCCAAGACGACGGCACCGAAGCCCAAGAGCGGCGAGTAGCACCGACGATGCCGTTCATGAGTGACCGCAACCGCTCGGAGCCGCGCTACGACAAGCGCGACGAGTCCCTCCTGACCCTCGTCGGCCAGCTGCCGGGGGTCGTCTCGAACCTGGTCAAGGCCGAGATCGCCAACCTCAAGACGCAGCTCGCCCACAAGGGCAAGTACGCGGGTATCGGCGCGGCCTTCGTCGCCGGTGCCGCGGTGTTCCTCTTCTTCGCGGTCGGCGTGCTCGTCGCTGTACTGATCCTCGCGCTCGCGCTCGTCATGCCCTCGTGGCTGGCGGCGCTCTGCGTCTTCGTGCTCTTCGTCCTCGTCGCTGCGGTCCTCGTACTGATCGCGCTGCGCTACTTCAAGAAGATCAACGAGGACCCGAGCCCGATGGACAACGTGAAGGAAGACATCAAGGCAGTGAAGGGACTCGGCGAGTATGACCGTTGACCAGTTCCCGGGGGCGACGCCCTCGCCCGAGCAGGCTCGTGCCGAGCTCGTCGCCACACTGAACGCGATCGAGGACAAGCTCAACGTCCCGAAGCAGGTGCACCGCGCCAAGCGTCGTGCCATCGTGCAGATCGCGACCGTCAAGGTCGAACGCCCGGCGGTCTTCTACGCCGGTGTCGCGGGCCTCGCCGGTGCGGCGGGGCTGGCCGTATGGGGCATCGTCCGCGCCATCGTGCGCTGACGCGTCCCGCCGCCGGTCAGTCGCTCGGCGTGGCGACGCGCGTCATCGGGACGTGCACGATGTCGTCCTCCACATAGTCGGGGCCGCTGATCTCGAACCCGAACCGGCCGTACCAGTCGGCGAGGCGTTTCTGGGCGCCCATGCGGAGTTCCCGATGCCCGTGGTCGGCGACCGCGCGACGGATCAGTTCCGCGGCGAGACCTCGCCCGCGGGCGGTGAACGCCGTGGCCACCCGTCCGATCTCCGAGTGCTCGGCCTCGGTCAGGATCCGGATCGTCGCGAGCACCTCGTCGCCCTCCTGCGCCCAGGCGATGAGGGTCCCGTCCTCGATGTCGCGTCCGTCGAGATCGGCGAAGAGCGCCGTCTGCTCGACGACGAAGACGTCGACGCGGATCTTCAGCACACGGTAGAGCGTCACCGGATCCATCTCGGCCGCTCTGGCGACGTGGTACTGGACGGGAGGCTGCTCGCTGGTCATCACCCGACTGTATCGCCGGTGAGGCTGGGCTCGGTGTCAATCGTGACCTGCCCCTTTTGCCCATTCGACCGAACTGGGTGAGGATAGGACTATGACTCACCCGGCCTCTGCCGAGGCATCGCACCACCCGACCGACTCAGCCACCCCGACTGGCCCCTCAGGATTCACCCTCTGGGCTGTCCTGCGCCGCGAGCCGGCAAGTGCGCTGCCGCTCGGCGAAGAGCATGTCTCCGAACTCGAAGCATCCATCGCACTCGTCGAAGCCCAGGGCGTGACCCTGCGCGGGATCTACGACGTCTCCGGCCTCCGCGCCGACGCCGATCTCATGCTGTGGCTCCACGGCGACACCGCCGAGGGCCTGCAGGCCGGCCTCCGCGAGCTGCGCCGCACCGCCATCCTCGGTTCGCTGGCACCCACCTGGAACGCCATGGGCGTCCACCGCGACGCCGAGTTCAACCGGCAGCACGTCCCCGGGTTCCTCCGCGGCATCGAGCCGAAGGGCTGGCTCTGCCTGTACCCCTTCGTGCGCAGCTACGAGTGGTACCTCCTGCCGGAGGAGGAGCGTCGCAAGATGCTCGCCGAGCACGGCCGTCAGGGTGCGGCGTTCACGGGTGTGCTCGCCAACACCGTCGCCTCCTTCGCCCTCGGCGACTACGAGTGGCTCCTGCCGCTCGAGGCCGACGACGTCGTCGAACTCGTCGACCTCATGCGCGACCTGCGCAACACCGAAGCGCGCCGCCACGTGCGCGAAGAGGTGCCGTTCTTCACGGGCCGCCGTATCACGCCCGCCGAGGCATTGGAGGTGGTGCGCTGATGGCAGCCATGAACCTGGGGAGCACCGGAGCCGAGGCCCCCGAGCGCATCGTCCGCGGCGCGACCGACGCCGCAGCGGCCGGTCCTGAGCACGTCTCCGAGCCGACGGACTACGACGCCATCCTCCTCGCCGGCTTCGGCGGGCCCGAGGGCCAGGACGACGTCATCCCGTTCCTCCGCAACGTCACGCGCGGGCGCGGGATCCCCGAGGAGCGTCTCGAAGAGGTCGCCCACCACTACCGCCATTTCGGCGGCGTCAGCCCCATCAACGACCAGAACCGTGCGCTCAAGGCGGCCCTGGAGCTCGAACTCGCGTCCCGTGGCATCGACCTCCCGGTCCTCTGGGGCAACCGCAACTGGGATCCGTACCTGCGCGACGCGCTGACCGAGGCGCACGAGCGCGGCTTCACGAAGCTCATCGCGATCGCCACGAGCGCCTACTCCTCGTACTCGAGCTGTCGGCAGTACCGCGAGGACTTCGCGATCGCCGTCGACGAGACGAACCTCCAGGGCGAGATCCAGATCGACAAGGTGCGTCAGTTCTTCGACCACCCCGGCTTCGTGACCCCGTTCATCGACGGTGTCCGTGAGGCGATCGCCGAGTACCTGCGCGAACAGCCCGAGCTCTCCGCCGAGACGGAGATCGAGGTGCTCTTCGCGACGCACTCGATCCCCACCGGCGACGCCGCGCGCTCCGGCCCCGACTTCCGCGGCTTCGGCGACCACGGGGCGTACGAGGCCCAGCACCTCGCGGTGGCCGAGGTCGTCATGGCGAACGCCATCGACCAGCTCCGTGAGGCCGGTGTCCTCGGTGGCGCGGTCGGCAGCGGCGTCTCGGTGCCGTGGCAGCTCGTCTACCAGTCCCGGTCGGGCCCGCCCAGCATGCCGTGGCTCGAGCCCGACATCAACGACGCGATCGCCGAGCTGCCCGCCGCCGGCCGCAAGGCGATCGTCATCGTGCCGCTCGGCTTCGTGAGCGACCACATGGAGGTCATGTGGGACCTCGACAACGAGGCCATCGAGACGGCCGGTGAACACGGCCTGGCCGCCGTCCGCGTCCCGACGCCGGGCACCGCCGCCGCCTACGTCAAGGGACTCGTCGACCTCGTCCTCGAGCGCCGCGACGGCACGCCCGTCGAGGAACGACCGCACATGACCGACCTCGGCCCCTGGTACGACGTCTGCCGCCCCGGGTGCTGCGAGAACGCCCGGCTGGGCTTCAAACCGGCGTTCTCGGGGATCGCCCCATGACCCTTCGTATCGGAACCCGCGGCAGCGCCCTGGCGCTGGCGCAGACCGGTCATGTGGCCGACGCCCTCACGGCGGCCACCGGTGAGGACGTCGAGATCGTCACCGTCACGACGCAGGGCGACACGAGTCGTGAGTCGCTCTCCACCATCGGCGGGACGGGCGTGTTCGTCAACGCGCTCCGCGACGCCCTGCTCGACGGCGCGTGCGATCTCGTCGTGCACTCCTTGAAGGACCTGCCGACGGCTCCGGCCGAGGGCTTCACGATCGCCGCCATGCCGATGCGCGAGGATCCACGCGACGCCCTGTGCGCCTCGGACGACCGCTCGCTCGACGACCTGCCGCAGGGGGCCAGGATCGGCACCGGCTCACCGCGACGGATCGCCCAGCTGAAGCGCATCCGGCCCGACCTCGAGGTCGTCGACATCCGCGGCAACATCGACACCCGCCTGCGCCGCATCGACGACGACCTCGACGCCGTCGTCCTCGCGGCCGCCGGTCTCACCCGCCTCGGACGGCTCGACGCCGTCACCGGGCTCTTCGACCTCGACACCTGGCCGACCGCGCCGGGGCAGGGGGCGCTCGCGATCGAGTGCCTCGACGACGACGAGTCGTCCATCGCCGGTTCCATCGCGCTGCTCGACCACGCGCCGAGCCGATGGCAGGCCACGGCGGAACGGGCCGTGCTCCGTCGACTCGAGGCCGGTTGCTCGGCTCCCGTCGGCGCCGCAGCGTGGCTCGACGACGAGGACCTCGTGCTGCAGGCCGCCGTCTACTCGCTCGACGGCACCGAGATGATCCACCGGGAGAGCCGCGCGGAGGGGTTCTCCGGCGACGGACACGGGCGGGAGCTGCTGCAAGCGGCCGACGCGCTGGGAGTCTCGCTCGCGGACGAGCTCATCGAGGCCGGCGCAGCCGACCTCGCCCCCCTGGGAGGCGCTGCGTGAAGGACTGGACGAAGTCGAACACCGTTCCCACCGCCACCAAGCCGCTCGGCGGGTGGCGCGTCCTCGTGCCGCGCGGCGGTCCGTGGGGCGACTCGGTCGCCGGGACGGTCCGTGGCAAGGGTGGGTCGCCCGTCGTCGCCCCGATGATCAACTTCGCCAGCACGGACGACCCGGAGACCCTCGGGACCGCGCTCGCGGCGCTCGAGGCGGGCGAGTTCGACTGGCTCACCGTGACGAGCGCGACCACGGTCGACGTGCTGTCCTCGCAGCGGATCCGGATCCCCGAGACGACGAGGGTCGCCGCCGTCGGCGAGACCACCGCTGCCGCACTCACCGCCGTCGGCTACAGCGTCGACCTCGTTCCGGCGAAGGACAACTCCGCCAAGGGCATGGTGCAGGAGCTCACGGCGCTCGAACCGCACCCGAAGCGCATCCTCACACTCCGCTCGGCCATCGCCAAGCCGCTCCTCACGGAGGGCCTGATCGCCGCCGGGCACGACGTCCAGTCCGTCGTCGCCTACCGCACGGTCGGTGTCCCGGTCGCCGAGAAGATCGTCGCCGACGTCGCCAGCGGCCGGGTGCGTGCCATCCTCGTCACCTCGGGCAGCGTGGCGGAGCAGGTCCGTTCGCAGTTCCCCGAGATCCCCGAGAGCACCGTCATCGCCGCGATCGGACCCCGCACGGCTCGTGACGCCCGAGGCTACGGGCTCCGGGTCGACGTCGTGGCGGAGCAGCAGACGGTCGACTCGCTGATCGAGGCGATCGTGTCCGTGGCGCTCAGCCAGAAGCGCGACGAGGACGCCGGCGACGAGAACCGCTGACCGGCTCCACGCCCTGCGCGAACCGGGAGGGCGGGTCGGTAGCGGCGCGTAGGCTGGACGGGTGAGCATTCCCGAGACCCGTCCCCGTCGTCTCCGGCAGCAGCCGGCCATCCGTCGCCTCGTCAGTGAGACGCGACTCGACCCGGCGGAGCTGGTGCTCCCCATGTTCGTTCGGGAGGGCGTCTCCGAGCCGGTCGAGATCTCCTCGATGCCGGGCGTCCGGCAGCACACCGTCGACAGCGCCAAGCGCGCCGCGGCCGAGGCGGCCGCGGCCGGCATCGGTGGGGTCATGCTCTTCGGTGTCCCGGCCGAGCGCGACGCCGTGGGTTCCGGCGCGACGGACCCCAACGGCATCCTCAACGTGGCCACCCGTGCGCTCGTCGCCGAGGTGGGCGACGCCCTGGTCGTGCAGACCGACCTCTGCCTCGACGAGTTCACCGATCACGGACACTGCGGCGTCCTCGACGACCGCGGGCGCGTCGACAACGACCGCACGCTCGACCGTTACCGCGACATGGCGCTGGCCCAGGCCGAGTCGGGTTCGGCCCTCCTCGGGCTCTCGGGCATGATGGACGGCCAGGTCGCCGCCGTCCGCGAGACGCTCGACGCCGCCGGGTTCGACGACACGATCATCCTCGCCTACTCGGCGAAGTTCGCATCCGCGCTCTACGGGCCGTTCCGCGAGGCCGTCGACTCGCAACTGCAGGGCGACCGCCGCACGTACCAGCTCGACCCCGCCAACCGTCGTGAGGGTCTGCGCGAGGCCCTCATCGACGAGGCCGAGGGCGCCGACATCGTCATGGTGAAGCCCGCGGGGAGCTTCCTCGACGTCCTGGCCGACGTGGCGGACACGGTGTCG
This sequence comes from uncultured Plantibacter sp., assembly GCF_963518075.1. Lineage (NCBI taxonomy): Bacteria > Bacillati > Actinomycetota > Actinomycetes > Micrococcales > Microbacteriaceae > Plantibacter > uncultured Plantibacter sp. The sequence goes on along the minus strand of NZ_CAUQHZ010000004.1, from coordinate 211,045 downwards.
ATCCCGGTCTGGGCGTACCAGGTGTCCGGTGAGTACGCCATGATCGAGGCCGCCGCCCAGCAGGGCTGGATCGACCGTCGACGCGCGATCGAGGAGTCGGTGCTGTCCATCAAGCGCGCCGGAGCCGAGGTCGTCCTGAGCTACTGGGCCGTCGAACTCGCCGGTTGGTTGGATGAGGCGCGCGGCCTGCGCGCAGGAGGAACCCGATGAACGACGCAGCATTCGTCAGAGCCCAGCGATCGATCCCCGGCGGGGTGAACTCGCCCGTCCGAGCCTTCCGCTCCGTCGGCGGTACGCCGCGGTTCATGGTGTCCGCGACCGGCCCCTACATCACCGACTCCGAGGGCGTGCAGTACGTCGACCTCGTGAGCGCGTGGGGCCCCGCACTCCTGGGACACGCGCACCCGCAGGTCGTCGAGGCCGTGCAGGCCGCTGCGGCCCGCGGTCTCTCCTTCGGCGCGTCCACCCCGGCCGAGACCGAGCTCGCGGAGCTCGTCAAGGAGCGCGTCCAGGCGTCCGGTGTCGCGCCGATCGAGAAGCTGCGCATGGTCTCCACCGGCACCGAGGCGACTATGACGGCCATCCGCCTCGCGCGCGGTGCCACGGGTCGCAGTCTCATCGTGAAGTTCGCCGGCCACTACCACGGCCACTCCGACGGCCTGCTCGCCGAAGCGGGATCGGGCGTCGCGACCCTCGCCCTGCCGGGGTCCGCCGGGGTCACCGCCGAGACGGCCGCCCAGACGATCGTCGTCCCGTACAACGACCGGTCGGCACTCCGCGAGGTCTTCGCCGAGCGGGGCCAGGACATCGCCGCGATCATCATGGAGGCGGCCTCCGCCAACATGGGCGTCGTGCCGCCGGCTCCGGGGTTCAACGCGAGCGTCGTGAAGCTCGCGCACGAGTACGGCGCGCTGGTCATCATCGACGAGGTGCTCACCGGGTTCCGCGTCTCCTCCGCCGGTTGGTGGGGGCTCGACAACCGCGGACTCGCCGCCGTCGCACCGGGCACGGAGCCCGTGCCGGGCGCAGAGGCCTGGGAGGCCGGCAACCACGCCGTCGCCAACTCGACCGGTGCCATCAGCATCCCCGTCGGTGTGTACCAGCCCGACCTCTTCACCTTCGGCAAGGTCATCGGCGGCGGCATGCCCCTCGCCGCGCTGGGTGGACGCGCCGAGCTCATGGACCTGCTCGCGCCGACCGGCCCGGTCTACCAGGCCGGGACGCTCTCGGGGAACCCGGTGGCCCTCGCCGCCGGCATCGAGACGTTGCGCCTCGCCGACCAGGACGTCTACCGTCGGGTCGACGCGGCGGCCGCGATCGTGTCCGAGGCGACCTCGAACGCACTCACGGAGGCCGGGGTCGCGCACACCGTGCAACGCGCCGGGAACCTGTTCTCCTTCGCCTTCAGCGAGACGGCACCGACCGATTACGCCGCGGTCCTGCGGCAGGACGCCTTCCGGTACCCGGCCTTCTTCCACCGCATGCTCGACGCCGGGGTGTCGCTCCCGCCGAGCGTGTACGAGGCCTGGTTCGTCTCCGCGGCGCACGACGACGAAGCGATCGGGCGCATCGTCGACGCCCTGCCCGCGGCGGCCCGCGCGGCTGCGGCGGCCATCCGCTGAGTCGGACGGTCGCCCCACCGCCGACGGCGGACGTCGCACAGGGCATGCGTTACCGCTTTGTGAACTTCCGGCAACGCGAACGTCGGTGGGGGTTGGCAGACTAGAGGCATGGCCTCCTTGCGTCTGCACCCCGACCGACTGGAGATCGAGCTGTCCGCGTACGACAAAGCGCTCTCGCTGCGTCGGAGCAACGTCGTCGTGCCACGGTCGAGCATCCGTTCCGCCACCATCACCGACGACCCGTGGATCTGGGTCCGGGGCATCCGAGCGCCCGGCACCGCGATCCCGTTGACGCTCGCCATCGGCCAGTGGAAGTTCCACGGTGGCATGGACTTCCTGGTCATCAAGGGCACCAAACCGTCGGTCGTCATCGATCTCGAAGACGCGGAGTACTCGCGGCTCATCATCACGACCCGTCGCAGCGCCGAGCTCATCGCGGCCCTCGACCTGCACTAGGACGAGCTGCCGGACGCACGGCGGTCTCGGCCGGGCCCGGATCGTGGGCCAGGGCGCGGTGCCAGCGCATCCTGGCGCTGATCAGGGCCGTTCGCAACCATTTCCCTCGAACAGGGCACAAAACGACGTCTGACCGGTATTCTGGGCGCGCTCGAACCTCCGCAGATCCGCCTGTTCGAAAGGACCACAGCCATGTCGACTCCTCCTCCCGGTGAGTACCCCGGCCAGCCGCCGCAGGCTCCCCAGGCGCCGCAGCCCCCGAAGGATCAGTACGGCTCCGCTCCCGCGTACTCCGGCGGCGCAGCTCCCGCCGGCGACGCGACCGCCGGCAAGACGCTCGGCATCGTCGGGCTGATCCTCGCGTTCCTCGCTCCGCCGATCGGCCTCATCCTGAGCATCGTCGCACTGGTGCAGTCGAAGAACGCGGGTGTCAAGAACACGCTGGCGAAGGTCGGCCTCATCCTGTCGATCGTCTTCATCGTGCTGGCGATCATCGCGATCATCGCGGGTATCGCGATCGGTGCATCGGCCATCTCCGAGGTCTGCGGCGAGCTCGGCTCAGGGACGCACACGAGCGGCGGCACCACCATCACCTGCCCGTAACCCGGTGACATCCGGTCGATTGGGGAGTTGTCCCCATCGCCTGTCGGGTACCTAACCCACTACTGTTGGCTCGCGCCCGTGGCGCATCTACCATCCTCGAGAGGAACCATCATGACCAACGCACCCCAGTACAACGCCCCGCAGCAGCCGGGCGGCGCCCTGCCCGCCGACTACCCGGGCAAGACGCTCGGCCTCGTCGGCCTCATCCTCGCGATCGTCGTGCCGCTCGTCGGCCTGATCATCAGCCTCGTCGCGCAGAAGCAGTCGAAGGACGCCGGCTACCCGAACCAGCTCGCCAAGATCGGTGTCATCATCGGCATCATCCTCGTCGTGCTCGGCATCATCGGCGGCATCTTCTACGCCGTCGCGCTCGGCTCGGTCATGTCGACCGCCGGCTACTGAGTCTCAGCAGTCCCGTCGGCAGCGGCCGGTCGCCTTCGGGCACCGGCCGCTGTCGCGTTCCTGGAGCGCTGCGCGGTGTCCCTGTCTCAGGAGTCGGCCGGTGTGTCGCCCGGGTGGGCGTGCGCCGCGCCGCAACTCTCCTGAGTTGGGGACGGCGGGTCGGGTGATGTCCCTGTCTCAGGAGTCGGCCGGTGTGTCGCCCGGGTGGGCGTGCGCCGCGCCGCAACTCTCCTGAGTTAGGGACGGCCGGGCCTGTTCCTTGGGCCCGATCACGCGCGGACGTCGACGACGATCCGGCCGTGGACCGAGCCTGCGAGGACCCGCTCGGCCGCATCCGTCGCGTCGGCGAAGGGGACCGTCTCGGTCAGGGTGTCGAGGACGTCGAGGTCGAGCGCGGTGGTAGCGCGCTCCCAGGCGGCCTGCCGCAGGGGGAGCGGTGCCTCGACGGAGTTCACGCCCGCGAGCGTGACTCCGCGGAGGATGAACGGCATGACCGACGTCGGGAGATCGGACCCGCCGGCGAGACCACAGGCGGCGACCGTCCCGCCGTACTCGACCTGCGACAGGACCGTCGCGAGCGTCTGACCGCCGACGGAGTCGACGGCTCCCGCCCAGCGCTGGCTGCCGAGCGGGCGACCGGCCTCGGCGAACTCGGCGCGGTCGACGATCGACGTCGCACCGAGCCGCCGCAGGGCGTCACCCAGCTCGTCGACCCGCCCCGTCGAGGCGGTGACTTCGAAGCCGGCGGCGGCCAGCAGTGCGATCGCGATGCCTCCGACGCCGCCACCCGCTCCTGTGACGAGCACGGGGAGCCCGCCGACGCGGACGGCGCCGGAGGTCGCGCTGCCGTGCTCGAGCGCGAGCACTGCGAGGGCCGCGGTGTACCCGGCTGTGCCGATCGCGGCGGCCTGTGCGCTCGAGACGTGGTCGGGGACGCGGACGAGCGCGTCGGACCGCACCTTCGCACGCTCGGAGAGCCCGCCGTACCGGGTCTCGCTCAGGCCGTCGCCGAACAGGGCCACGCGGTCGCCGGCCGTCCACGCGGGATCACTCGACGCCGCGACGACGCCGACGAGGTCGATGCCCGCGACCATCGGGAACGACCGCACGACGCCCGGCTTCCCCGTGAGGACGAGGGCGTCCTTGTAGTTGATGCTCGAGTAATCGACGTCGACGGTGACGGCGGCGTCGGGCAGTGAGGCGTCGGGGAGGTCGCGGAGGTCGACCGTCCGGGTGGGTTTGCCACCCTCGTGCTCGACCTGCTCGACGAGGTATGCGCGGCCCATGGTGCTCCTGTCTCCGGTGCGGTGACCGGTCGGTGGCTGTCCGTCGAGCCTACGCCTCCCCGCCGAGGGGCCGCCTGGCGCGAGCCATCGCGCGCCGTGCCTAGGTGACGTCGCGGCGCCAGGTCGTGGCGTAGCCGATGAGTGCGACGATCACCCCGATACCGAGGAGGACGAGTCCGCCCTGCCACCAGGCCAGCGCGTCCTGCTGCGCCGACATCATCGAGTAGAAGCTCGGCCCGACGAGGGCGTCCGTCGCGGCACCCGGCAGGAACCGGCCGATGGACGCGGTGATCTCCGAGAACGAGGAGGCGAGGCGCAGCAGCGGCTCGACGAACTGCGTGAAGGCCAGTACGACGATGATCGCGCCCACCTGGCTCGGCAGCACCGCCCCGAGACCGACGCCGATCGCACCCCACAGGGCCATCGCGAGCACCGCACGGCCGATGAGCGCCCAGGTGTCGGCGTCGGTCAGCATCGGGTCGATGCCGCTGATCGCCAGGGCGCCGCCGCCGAGACCGACGGACGCAACAAGCGCGATCACGCCGTACAGCGCGCCGACCCCGGTCAGCGCCAGGACCTTGCCGACGAGGACGTGACCGCGGTTCGGGTTGGCGAGGAACGTCGGCGTCAGGCTCTGATGCCGGAACTCGCCGGTCGTGGCGAGCGCTCCGAGCAGGACGGGGAAGACGTACCCGATGCTCGTCGCGAAGCCGTAGATGAGACCGGGTTGGGTGAGCATCTCGCTCGTGGCCTGGGCCCCTGCGCCACTGGACTCGGCTGCACCCGGGATGTTGGCGAAGAGGAGAGCGGCCCCGGCCGCGGCGAAACCGACGTACACGAACAGGATGAGCGCGAGGCCCCACCACACGCGGGTGGTGAACACCTTGAGGAACTCGGAGCGGATGGCTGCCAGAAGTGAGGTCATGCGTGGTCCTCCCCACCGCTGACGAGCGCGAGGAACGAATCCTCGAGCCCTGATCGATGCCGCGACAACGCACTGAGCGGAATGCCGGCGGCGAGCGCGACCCGGCCGATGTCGATCGCCTCCACGTCGTGCACGACGAGCCCCGAGCGGGCCTGGTCGAAGGTGTACCCCGCGGCGGTCAGCGCTGTGGCGAGCCGCTCGTGCTCCGGGGAGTTCACGACGACGCGCAGGGTGTCGGCGGCGTCAAGGCTCGCGAGGGTGCCCACGTGCGCGAGCCGCCCCTTCGCGATGATCACGACCTCGTCGACGGACTGCTGCACCTCGCTGAGCAGGTGCGAGCTGATGAGGACGGTCCGGCCCTCGGCCGCGAGCGCGGTGAGGAAGCCGCGGATCCACTTGATCCCCTCGGGGTCGAGCCCGTTGATCGGCTCGTCGAGGACGAGCACACCGGGGTCGCCGAGGAGCGCGGTCGCGAGGCCGAGCCGTTGTCGCATGCCGAGTGAGTACCCGGCGACGCGTCGGTCCGCGACGTCGAGCAGCCCGACCTGCGCGAGCACGAGGTCCACCCGGTTCGCCGGCAGACGCGCTGCCGAGGCGTGCACGCGCAGGTGGTTGCGGGCGGTGCGGCCGGGGACGAAGCTCGCCGCCTCGAGAGCCGCGCCGACGGTCGCGGCAGGCACCGGCAGCTTGGCGTAGGGGACACCCCCGAAGGTCGCCCTCCCCGACGTCGGTTGCACGAGGCCGAGCAGCATGCGCAGGGTCGTCGTCTTCCCGGCGCCGTTCGGGCCGAGGAAACCGGTGACCTTGCCCGGTTCCACGTGGAACGTCAGGTCGTCGACCGCCTGCACCGCCCCGAAGGATTTCGAGAGTCCGTCGAACTCGATCGTCACGCCAGCGGTCATCCGGTACCTCCCCAGGGGCGCGGCCGGATCCGCGCCTCGTCCCGCAACGCTATCGGGGCCGAGACCGGTTGCGCATCGGCCGCTCGGGGGAGATCCCGGTGCAGGCGCCTGTGGCCCCGTCTCAGGAGATACCCGGCGTGGCGGGCTCGCATCGGGGCGCCGCGCCGCACCTTTCCTGAGACAGGGACGGCGGAGCCGAGGACGAGGTCGGCTGCTACAGCCCGAGCGAGTCGAGCGACGCGCGGACGGCGGCGGCCGAGTCGGCGAACTGCTGTTCCTCGCGCGGCGACATCGCGACCTCGACCACCGACCGCACGCCCGAGCGGTCGACGATGCTCGGCACCGACAGGGCGACCCCGCTGACACCGTGGTACCCGTCGAGCACGGTGCTCACCGGCAGGATGGCGTGCTCGTCGCCGAGGATGGCCTCGACGATGCGTGCACCGGAGAGCCCGATCGCGTAGTTCGTCGCGCCCTTGCCCTCGATGACGCGATAGGCGGCCGTCCGGACGTCGACCGCGATCTCGTCGAGCTGCTGCTCCGTGAAGCGCGATCCGTCGGGCAGCTCCCAGTCGAGGATCGGGACGGGGCCGATGGTCGCCTGCGACCACAGCGGCAGTTCGCTGTCGCCGTGCTCGCCGACGATGAGTGCGTGCACCGCCGAGGTCGCGACACCCGCGTGCTCAGCGAGCAACCAGCGCAGCCGGGAGGTGTCGAGGACGGTGCCGGAGGAGAAGACGCGTTCGCGCGGCAGCCCCGTGATCTGCTGGGCGGCGACGGTGAGGACGTCGCACGGGTTCGTGACGAGCATGTAGACGGCGTCCGGCGCCTGCTCGACGAGTTTCGGGAGCAGCTGCTCGAGGATGCGGATGTTCGTGCCCGCGAGGTCGAGTCGGGTCTGGCCGGGCTCCTGCTTCGCACCGGCCGTGATCACGACGACGTCCGCATCGGCGACGACCGAGATGTCGTCACCGCCGGTGATGCTGCTCGACCCGGTGAACTGCGTCCCGTGGGCGAGGTCGAGGACCTCGGCCGAGGCCCGCTTGCCGTCGATGTCGTAGAGCGCCACCCGCCGGGCGCTGCCGCGGATGAGCGAGGCGTAGGCGAGGGACGAACCGACGCTCCCCGCCCCGATGATGGCCAGTTTCGACTTCGTGCGAGCACCCATGGCTCCATCTTGGCAGGGGTGGATGTGCGCGGTCAGGGCGCGGCACGACGGGTGTCGGGTTGTCTCGATGTCGAGGTATCCGCCCTTCGACAGGCTCAGGGACCGGACCGCCACACCCTCCGGTCACTGAGCCGCACCTTTCGGTCACTGAGCCGCACTTTTCGGTCACGGAGCCTGTCGAAGTGCCTCCGCCAACCACCGGTTCCGCGACTCGATGAGCCGTCGCAGGTGCCGGGTGAGCGCGACGTGTTCGGCCACGAGGCCGAGCGGACCGAACGGCGCCGAGAACGTGACATCGTCGAGCATGATGGTCCGCGCCGTCCCCGTCGGTCGCTCGAGTGGTTCGAAGAGGTGGACGTGGCGGAACGCCCGGAAGGGACCGGACACCTGTTCGTCGGTGAACCGGTGGGGTTCCTCGAACGCGGTGATCCGACTCGTCATCGTCCACGACACACCGAAGTGCCTCGCCCGCCAGGTGACGGTCTCGCCGGGACCGATCAGCCCGGAGGTCACGCCGCCGACCGCCCGCTCACCGGTGTCCGCCATCGAGCCGAGGTGGGCGTCGATCGACCGCGAGAGGTCGAAGGCCTGCTGCATCGTCCCGGCGAGCTCGGTGCGGAGGCGGAAATGGGCGGTCATGACGGTGGCGGATCAGGCGGGCTGGCCGGTGCGAGCATCGGTGGCGGCCTCGGACCCTGCGTGCACGGCGCATCGCGGGCCGCCGTCAGGCCCGTCCGCGTGCGCCTCGCACACGACCAACTGCGTCTTGCAGGAGGGGTCCGCGCAGTTCTGCAGGTGCTTGGTCGACGCGTCGCACACGACACAGTGCCCGATGACGGCCGCGTGATCGCTGAACTCGAGCGAGCCACGCTTGTCGAACACGTACAGGGATCCCTCCCACAGGCCGTCGTCGCCGAACTGCTCGCCGTACCGGACGATGCCGCCGTCGAGCTGGTACACCTCGCCGAACCCTCGCGATCGCATGAGTCCCGAGAGCACCTCGCAGCGGATGCCGCCCGTGCAGTAGGTGACGACGGGCTTGTCCTTGAGGTGGTCGTACTTCCCGCTGTCGAGTTCGGCGACGAAGTCACGAGTGGTCGCGACGTCGGGGACGACCGCGCCGGCGAACCGACCGATCTCGGCCTCGAACGCGTTCCGGCCGTCGAAGAACACGACGTCGTCGCCGCGCTCCGCGACGAGCTCATGCAGTTCCGTCGGCTGCAGGTGCACCCCGCCGCCGGTGACGCCGTGCTCGTCCACCACGAGCTCACCGGGGGCGCCGAAGGACACGATCTCCTCGCGCACCTTCACGCTGAGCTTCGGGAAGTCGCTACTCCGACGCCAGGGCGCGGGCCGGTGCCTGGCCGTGCGGACGGGGTCGTCCTCGTCGAAGCCGGAGCCGTCGCTCCACTTCACATCGAGGTCGCGGAACGCGGGGTGCTCCTTCGTCTTCCGGACGTAGAGCTTGCAGGCGTCGAGTTCGCCGCCGACGGTGCCGTTGATGCCGTCCTTCGAGATGAGGATGCGACCACGGAGACCGAGCGACTCGCAGAGGTCGCGCTGCCACAGCCGGATCGCCTCCGGGTCCGCCAGGGGAGCGAACGCGTAGTAGAGGAGGATCTTCGGGTCGGCCACCGCTCAATCGTACGTGGCGCCGACCGCGGATCGTCGGGCCGGTCCAGCGGACACGGACGTTCCGGCCCCTCGCTTGTCGAAGGGCCACAACCGCCGCCTTCCGCGCAGGCGCCAGGCCTAGGGTGGACGCAGACCTCGAAGGAGATGGCCATGCGCACTGCAGTGATCGTCGACGCGATCCGGACGCCGTCCGGCCGGGGCAAACCGGGCGGTGCGCTGAACGCCGTGCACCCGACGGACCTCCTCGCCGGCACGATCCGCGCGCTCGTGGAGCGGACCGGCATCGATCCCGCGGTCGTCGAGGACGTCTACGCCGGCTGCGTCACCCAGTCCGGCGAGCAGGGGCAGAACATCGCGCGGAACGCGGCGCTCGCCGCAGGCCTCCCGCAGGAGACGCCCGGCACCACCATCGACCGGCAGTGCGGCTCCAGCCAGCAGGCCACCACCTTCGCCGCACAGAGCGTCATGTCGGCGGGCAACGACGTCGTCATCGCCTGCGGGGTCGAATCGATGAGTCGAGCGCCGATGGGCTCCAACGTGCAGGGTGCAGACCCCTTCGGCTCCGAGCTCCGAGCCCGCTTCCCCGAGGGCCTCGTCGGCCAGGGCGTCTCCGCCGAACTCATCGCCGCCCGCTGGAACCTCAGCCGCGATGAACTCGACGCCTTCGCCGCCCGTTCCCACGAGCGCGCCGCCGCGACCTGGGCGTCCGGCGGGTTCGACGGCGAGGTCATCGCCGTCACCCTCCCCGACGGTTCCGTCGTCACGACCGACGAGACGGTCCGTGCCGGGACGACCCCCGAGGCGCTCGCCGGACTCCCCGCCGCCTTCCGCGACGAGCGGCTCGCGGCGCGCTTCCCCGAGATCGCCTGGCGGATCACGCCGGGGAACGCCTCACCGCTCACCGACGGCGCCTCCGCCGCGCTCGTCATGAGCGAGGTCCGGGCGCTCGAGCTGGGGCTGACGCCGCGTGCGCGCTTCGTCTCCTTCGCCGCGGTCGGGAGCGACCCGATCGAGATGCTCACCGGCATCCTTCCCGCCACCCGCCGCATCCTCGGGCGCAGTGGGCTCGACATCGACGACATCGACGCGTTCGAGGTCAACGAGGCGTTCGCGTCCGTCCCGCTCGCCTGGCAACGCGAGTTCGGGGTGGACGACGACCGGCTCAATCCGCGTGGCGGGGCGATCGCCCTCGGGCACCCGCTCGGCGCCTCCGGGACGAAGCTCCTCGCCACCCTCCTCGGCCAGCTCGAGGCGACCGGCGGGCGCTACGGTCTGCAGACGATGTGCGAGGGCGGCGGCATGGCCAACGCGACGATCATCGAGCGCCTCTGACGGGCGCGCCCACCAGGTGAAGGGAACCACGACATGGATGTGACCGGCAGCTCGGCGATCGTCACCGGCGGCGCCTCGGGACTCGGATTCGCGACCGCGACGCGGCTGGCCGACGCCGGCGCGCGCGTCGTGCTCGTCGACCTCCCCGGCTCACCCGGGGCAGAGCGGGCCGAGGAACTCGGCGGGTTCGCGACCTTCGTGCCCGCCGACGTCACCGACGGTGAGCAGGTGCAGGCGGCGGTCGAAGCGGCGGTGTCGCGTGGACCGCTGCGGGTCGTCGTGAACTGTGCCGGCATCGCGCCACCGGCGAAGGTGCTCGGCCGCGACGGTCCGGCGGACCTCGGCGCCTTCGAACGCGTCCTCCGCGTCAACGTCCTCGGCACCTTCAACGTCATCCGGCTCACCGCCGACGCGATGCAGCACAACGATCCGGACGGCGATCCCGTCGACGGCGCCGGAGACCGCGGCGTCATCATCAACACCGCGTCCGTCGCAGCCTTCGACGGACAGATCGGCCAGCCCGCCTACGCCGCGTCCAAGGGGGCGGTGCACTCGATGACGTTGCCGATCGCCCGCGAGGTGGCGCGCTTCGGGATCCGGGTCGTGACGATCGCGCCCGGCATCATGGAGACGCCCATGCTCGCCGGACTGCCCGAGGCGGCGCAGGAGTCGCTGGGGCACCAGGTGCCGTACCCGGCCCGCCTCGGTCGTCCCGACGAGTACGCCGCACTCGCGCTGCACATCGTCGAGAACGGCTACCTCAACGGTGAGACGATCCGCCTCGACGGCGCGATCCGGATGGCGCCGAAATGACCGGCTCTCCGATGCCGACGAACCCATCCACCGACCAAGGAGCCACTCCGTGACCAGCGACGACACCATCCTCTTCGAGGTGAGCGACGGCCTCGCGCACCTCACGCTCAACCGGCCCGCGAGCCTCAACGCGATCGACGACCGTGCGGCCAGACGGTGGCGCGACCTCGCCCTCGAGATCGCGGAGCGCGACGACGTCGGGGCGGTCCTGTTCGACGCCAACGGACCCGCGTTCTGCGCGGGCGGCGACGTCCTCGCGATGTCGCGGATGGGTGACGGCAGCGCAGGATCGACGGGCGCCTTCGTCACCGAGCTCGCCGACATCATCCACGAGGGCCATCGGACGCTGCAATCGGTCGCGAAGCCGATCGTCGCCGCCGTCCAGGGCGCCGTCGCCGGCGGCGGACTGGGGTTCATGCTCGTCGCCGACGTGATCATCGCATCCGACCGGGCGAAGTTCGTCAGTAAGTACGCCGACATCGGCCTCACGCCCGACTGCGGCGTGAGCACCCTGTTGCCCGAGGCGGTCGGCATGCGTCGGGCGCTCGAGCTCACCCTCGGGCCGCGGATGCTGAGCGCGGACGAAGCACTCGACTGGGGGCTCGTGACCGAGGTGGTCCCCGCCGAGCATCTCGACGCCCGTGCCCGCGAGGTGGCCGCGTTCTGGTTGGCCGGAGCCACGGCCGCGTTCGGTCAGGCGCGGCGGCTGCTGCGCGAGAGCGTCGGCCGCGGCTATCAGGATGCCCTCGACGACGAAGCCCGCACGATCGGTGCGGCGATCGAGACACCCGAGTCGGTCGCGCGCGTCGCGGCGTTCGCCGCCGCGTCGGCGAAACGCTCGGCTGCGTCGACCACCACCACCCCGAAGGAGCCCACCGCATGACCACCCTCGCCGGCAAGACCATCCTCATGTCGGGCGGCAGCCGCGGCATCGGCCTCGCGATCGCCCTGCGTGCCGCCCGCGACGGTGCGAACGTCGCGATCCTCGCCAAGACCGACACCCCCGATCCCCGCCTCGAGGGGACGATCCACACCGCAGCGGACGCGATCCGCGAGGCCGGTGGGCAGGCGCTCCCGATCCTCGGTGACGTCCGGAACGACGACGACATGACACGGGCCGTGTTCGAGACCGCCGGTGAGTTCGGCGGCATCGACATCGTCGTCAACAACGCGAGCGTCATCAGCCTCGCTCGGACCCTCGATCTCGACGCGAAGCGGTACGACCTCATGCAGGACGTGAACGTGCGGGGCACCTTCATGCTGTCGCGGGCGGCCATCCCCATGCTGAAGGACGCGGAGAACCCGCACATCCTGTCGCTGTCACCGCCGCTCAACCTCGATCCGAAGTGGCTCGGCGCGCACACCGGCTACACACTCGCGAAGTACGGCATGTCGATGGTGACGCTCGGTCTCGCGGCCGAGTTCGGACGCGACGGCATCGCCGCGAACACGCTCTGGCCGAAGACGACGATCAAGACGGCGGCGGTCGGCAACATCCTCGGCGGCGAGGCCCTCCTGGCGAAGAGTCGCACCCCGGAGATCTACGCCGACGCGGCCTACGAGGTCCTGACGGCGTCGGCGCGTGAGCTCACGGGTCGGTCGCTCATCGTGGAGGACGTCCTCGCGGAGGCCGGGGTCACCGACCTCGCGAAGTACTCACCGGGCGTCGACGAGTCGGAGCTCTACCCCGACATCTTCCTGTAGCGGTGCCCTCGGCATCGGTCCCTGAGCTCGTCGAAGGGCGGGCGTGTAGGTCCCCGAGCTTGTCGAAGGGCAATGCTGTCCGCTGACGGCAGAACGCGTGCTCCCCGAGCCTGGCCGGCCCGCGCCTACAGTGAGAACACGCGGTCACGGAGCCCGCGCCCGCAGCCGGAAGGAGTCGCCATGTTGTACCGCGAAGCCCTCGGCGCGGCCCTGCGCACGCGTCGACTCGAACAGGGGCGCACCCTGCAGGACGTCGCGACCGCCGCAGCCGTCTCGACGCCCTACCTGTCGGAGATCGAACGCGGCCGGAAGGACGCCTCCTCCGAGGTGGTGGTGACCATCGCCGACGCGCTCCGCACCCGCCTCGACGCGCTCATGTTCGACATCGCGGACCGCTTCGAGACCGCGGCGGCTCCGATCGTCGTCGACCTGCCGCTGGCCGAGGATGCGCTCGCCGATGCGACGATCACTCCGCTGCGCCCGGCGGCCGACCCGCAGCTGCTCGCCGCCTGACCCCGACCGTCGGCGGTCGTCCGGACACGGTGCTTCGTCCCGTCCGGTGACGGCCTGCCGCTCGCTCGGCCCACCGCTCCCTCCGTCAGCCGCGGGCGAGTGCCTCGAAGGTCTCGCGGAGGAGCGGCTCGGCCGTCTCCCACGTCGTGTCCGCATCCCAGCCACCGAGGTCGGTGACCGCGGTGTGGCGGCCGGCCTGGTGCTTCGGCTCGGGATCGCCCGGGAGTCGCAGCCGCTGGGTGAACCCTCCGGTCGTCCGGTCGAAGTCGAGCACGTGGAAGGCGACGTTCCGGTTCCAGTCCTCGGACGGCCACGAGATGAAGTTCACGCGCACCCGCTCAGCGGACAGCGGCCCCTCGGCGACGTAACTGCCGGGGTGGTCCTCGCCCGGCGACAGGATGCGGTACGCGCCGTTCGAGCAGTACAGCAGCAGGGCCGGCACGAACGGCTTCTCCGCGAACAGTTCGGTGTAGTGGAGCGCCTCGGCTCGAACCACGTCGCCGAACAGGTGCGGGGTCTGCGGTACCCCAGGGGTGTGCATCGGCACGGTCGTCTCCTTCGGTTCGTCAGGGGTCGGTATGCGTGTCACTCTGGCCGCGGCCGCCGTATGCGCGGTGTACGCGGGCTGGGTGAATGCGGAGAACGAGATGCCAGGAGATCGGCGCGACAGCAGGACCGTTCCACGCGAAATGTCCTGTTCCCAGGCGGTTCTCCTGCTGCGGCGCGACGGACCCGCGGGCGTAGGCTGGAGGATGCGACGCCCCGCAGCACACTCGGACGGGCCGCACCCGAAAGGAACACCCGTGATCCAGCACCACCTGCGCGTCCATCGCAGCGACGAGAACCTCGCCCGCGAAGGACAGCTCGCCTGGCAGCTCGCCCGAGTCGCGACCGATCCGGTGGAGGTGACGCCCGAGGTCGTCGACATGATCATCAACCGGGTGATCGACAACGCCGCCGTCGCAGCCGCCTCGCTCACGCGCCGGCCCGTCTCCTCGGCTCGCGCCCAGGCGCTCAGCCACCCCGTCAGCACCGGCGGCGACGGTGCCACGGTGTTCGGGCCCGACCTCGCCCGCCGCGTCTCCCCGGAATGGGCCGCCTGGGCCAACGGCGTCGCCGTGCGCGAGCTCGACTTCCACGACACCTTCCTCGCCGCCGAGTACTCGCACCCGGGCGACAACATCCCGCCCATCGTCGCGGTGGCCCAGCACGTCGGCTGCACGGGCGCCGACCTCGTTCGAGGGATCGCGACCGGCTACGAGATCCAGATCGACCTCGCGAAGGCGATCAGCCTGCACCGACACAAGATCGACCACGTCGCACACCTCGGCCCGAGCGCCGCGGCCGGCATCGGCACGATGCTCGGCCTCGACCAGGCCACCATCCACCAGGCGATCGGCCAGGCACTCCACACCACGACGGCCACTCGCCAGTCGCGCAAGGGCGAGATCTCCACCTGGAAGGCGCACGCTCCCGCATTCGCCGGCAAGATGGCGGTCGAGGCCGTCGACCGGGCGATGCGCGGCGAGACCAGCCCGTCACCGATCTACGAGGGCGAGGACGGCGTGGTCGCCTGGCTGCTCGACGGCCCCGACGCCTCCTACGACGTCCCGTTGCCCGGCGCCGGTGAGCCGAAGCTCGCGATCCTCGACTCCTTCACGAAGGAGCACTCGGCGGAGTACCAGGCGCAGGCGTGGATCGACCTCGCCCGCAAGCTGCACCACGAGCACCCTGAAGTCCTCGTGCCCGGAGCCGTGGACCGCATCGTCCTCCACACCTCGCACCACACGCACTACGTCATCGGCTCCGGCGCGAACGACCCGCAGAAGTACGACCCGACGGCGTCGCGCGAGACGCTCGACCACTCCATCCCCTACATCGTCGCGGTGGCGCTGCAGGACGGCGCGTGGCACCACGTCGACTCCTACCGTCCCGAACGTGCCACCCGCGCCGACACCGTCGAGCTGTGGCACCGGATCTCGACGGCGGAGGACGCTGAGTGGACGCGCCGCTACCACTCGCTCGACCCGGCCGAACAGGCGTTCGGCGGGCGCATCGAGATCACGCTCACGGACGGGTCGACCATCGTCGACGAGATCGCCGTCGCCGACGCCCACCCGCTCGGAGCCCGGCCGTTCGCACGCGCCGACTACATCCACAAGTTCCGCACGCTCGCCGCCGACGTCCTCGATGCGGAGGAGATCGAGCGTTTCCTCGCGCTCGCCGAACGCCTCCCGGAGCTCGACGCCGACGAGGTCAAGCAGCTGAGCATCCAGGCCGCCTCCGGGGTCCTCGCCTCGGCACCCCACCCGGCCGGCCTGTTCTGATGCCGGCCGACCTCCAGAAGGGACCGTGCTGATGCTGTACAGCGAGACCACGCCGGCAGAGAAGCGCCGGCTGTTCCGGGAGCGACTCGCCACCGGTGAGCTGCTGCGCTTCCCGGGCGCGTTCAACCCGCTCTCGGCGAGGCTCATCGAGCAGAAGGGCTTCGACGGCGTCTACATCTCCGGCGCGGTGCTCTCCGCCGACCTCGGGCTGCCCGACATCGGACTGACGACCCTCACCGAGGTCGCCGCTCGCGCCAAGCAGATCGCCCGGATGACCGAGCTGCCCGCGATCGTCGACGCCGACACCGGCTTCGGGGAGCCGATGAACGTCGCGCGCACCGTCCAGGAGATCGAGGACGCCGGGCTCGCCGGGCTCCACATCGAAGACCAGGTCAACCCGAAGCGCTGCGGCCACCTCGACGGCAAGCAGGTCGTCGACACCTCCACCGCACTCGGCCGGATCCGTGCCGCCGTCGACGCTCGGCGCGATGCGAACCTGCTCATCATGGCGCGCACCGACATCGCCGCCGTCGACGGGCTCGACGCCGCGATCGACCGGGCCAAGCAGCTCGTCGACGCCGGAGCCGACGCGATCTTCCCCGAGGCGATGCGGTCGCTCGAGGAGTTCGCCGCCGTCCGCGACGCGGTCGACGTGCCGATCCTCGCCAACATGACGGAGTTCGGCAAGAGCGAGCTGTTCACGAGTCAGCAGCTCGCCGATGTGGGCGTGAACCTCGTCATCTGGCCGGTGTCGCTCCTCCGCATCGCGATGGGCGCCGCGGGTCGCGCGCTCGACACGCTGAACGACGAGGGCTCGCTCACGAGCAAGCTCGGTGAGATGCAGCACCGTGCCGACCTCTACGAACTGATCGACTACGAGGGCTACAACCGCTTCGACACCTCGGTCTTCAACTTCACCATCGACCGGTAGGCGTCCCCTCACCGGTGAACACCACCTGGGTCTCCGCTCCCCGAGCTTGTCGAGGGGCGAGCCGGGTGCCAAGCTCGACCGACGCGCGCAGGACGCGCGCAGGCAGTACGCAAAGGAGCAACGCATGACCGAAGCGACCAGCGACATCAAGAAGGGTCTCGCCGGCGTCGTCGTCGACGTGACGAGCGTCTCGAAGGTGAACCCGGAGACGAACTCGCTGCTCTACCGCGGGTATCCGGTCCAGGAGCTCGCCGAGCACTGCAGCTTCGAGCAGGTCGCGTACCTGCTCTGGAACGGTGAACTGCCCACGGGGGCCGAACTCGCGGAGTTCACGTCGTCGGAGCGGGGCCAGCGCGCACTCGACGACAACGTCAAGGCGGCCATCGACCTCCTCCCGACGACGAGCCACCCGATGGACGCCCTCCGGACGGCGGTCAGCGTGATCGGTGCGAACGATCCGACCGCCGAGACGAACACCCCTGAGGCCAACGCGGTGAAGGCCGCGAGCCTGTACGCGAAGCTGCCCGCGATCGTCGCGTACGACCAGCGCCGCCGCCACGGCCTCGAGCTCGTCCCGCCGCGCGACGACCTCGGCTACAGCGCCAACTTCCTCTTCATGACCTTCGGCGAAGAGGCCGATCCGGTCGTCGTCGACGCGTTCGACGTGTCGATGATCCTCTACGCGGAGCACTCCTTCAACGCGTCGACGTTCACCGCCCGGGTCATCACCTCGACCCTCAGCGACCTGTACTCGGCGGTCACCGGAGCGATCGGCGCGCTCAAGGGCGCCCTGCACGGTGGGGCGAACGAGGCCGTCATGCACGTCTTCGACGAGATCGGGACGGCTGACCAGGCCAGCGCCTGGCTCGACGCGGCGCTCGCCGAGAAGCGCAAGATCATGGGCTTCGGACACCGGGTCTACAAGAACGGCGACTCGCGCGTGCCGACGATGCTCATGGCGCTCGAGCGGCTCGCCGAGCACTACGGCAAGCCCGAGATCCTCGAGCTGTACACGACGCTCGAAGCGGACATGGTCGCGCGGAAGAACATCAAGCCGAACCTCGACTACCCCTCGGGCCCGGCGTACAACCTGATCGGGTTCGACACGGCCACGTTCACGCCGCTGTTCGTCGCCGCTCGGATCGTCGGGTGGACGGCGCACATCGCCGAGCAGCTCGCGTCGAACGCGCTCATCCGTCCGCTGTCCGAGTACGTCGGGTCCGACGAGCGGCACGTGCCGACCGACTGAGGGACGAGTTCTCCACAGATTCGGCGGCAGCCCCCATGGCGATATTCCAGATGAGTAGCCTCGGTCCTCGTGACTGCTCTGATTCGTGCTCCGCGCTCCTTGCTCCTGCGATCCACGCTCTCGGCCCTGGCCGCTGCGACCATCCTGCTCACCGCGGTGGGAGTCCCGGTCCCGGCGTCCGCCGCTCCGCCCGTCGGTTCCATCGCCGACCCCCAGGAGCACGACGACGGACCCCGTGACGCGTTCGGCACCGGGGACGTCCCCGGTGCGCCGGACGCCGTGGCCCCTTCGGCAGGCACCTCGAGGGTGATCGGCAAGCTCGTCCTGCAGAACCGGTCCAGTGGATCCTCGGCGTACGTCGGGCTCTCCGCGCCGGAGTCGGGTCGGAACGTCCAGCGGCTGTACTCGTCCTCGGTGGGCGGAGCAGCGTCGCTCGCGGGAACGTATTCCCTCCCTTCCGTCGGTGCGGCCGGGCCGATCACCGGCGTGGGAGCCTCCTCGACGCTCTGCCTGACGCCCGCCGGCGACGGCTCCCGGGCGTTCGTCGCAGCCCGGACGTGCACCGGTTCCCCGTCGCAGGACTTCGAGTGGCGCTACGTCTCGAACACGTGGGTCGCCGGCTACGCGCTGTACCCGGTGTCGAGTCGGTACTCCCTGGGTGGGACCGACACCGACACCTTCGTCGAGCTCACGATGGACGCGCTCACCGACGTCGTCGTGGAGTCGCAGCTGGCCCCGATCGAGCCGTTCGAACTGCGTACGCCGGCGATCGGCGCCACGGTGGACACGCCGTCCCCCACGTTCAGCGGTATCGGGCAGCCCGGATCGTCCATCTCGATCCGCACCGACGCGCAGGCCCTGCTCGCGAGCACCAGTGTCCCCCTGGACTCGACGTCCTGGTCGGTTCCGTCGATCCAGCTCGAGCCCGGCCGCTACACGGGCACCGCGACCCAGAGCGGGACCGGTTCGGATGTCCAGGTGCGTTTCGACTTCACGGTCCCGTCGCCGCTCGCGCCCGGCGCCTCGATCCCCACGCCGACGCTCGCCCCCGGTCAGTCCGTGGAGGTGGAGGCGACGTTCAACGCCGATGCCGGTGGTCAGCGCATCGACGTCTACCACCCGGCGAACACGCGGATCACTGCGGTCGACCACCCGGCCTTCACACTCGACGCGTTGGGCATCGGGGGTGTCTTGCCGGTCGGCGCGACCACGCTGAGGTTCACGCTGCGGGCGAACGACGACGCTCCCGTCGGCGAGGCCACGGGCGGCAAGGTCACCTACGGTTCCTCCCGCATCACGATCGCCGACTTCACGGCGAACATCGTCAGGGCACCGGACGAGCCGATCGCCCCCTTGGTGGTCGAGTCGCCGAGGCGCGGCGAGACGATCAGTGAGACGACCCCCGTATTCAGTGGGACCGGCGAGCCGGGGTCGCGCATCGAGATCCGTGGCGCGTGGGGCGACGTCCTCGGCTCAGTGGAGCGGGTCGACGCGAGCGGTGCTTGGTCGATCACATGGAACAAGAGCCTTTTGCCGAGCCGGTATGCCGGAGGCACCGTGAAGCAGTTCGTGGACGGGGTACCGACGCACACCTTCGTCTACGACTTCACGATCGTCCAGCCTCGACTCGTCGTCACCTCGCCGAGAGTCGGCGACACCCTCACCGGCACCAGGCCGGTGTTCACCGGTACGGCGAACCCGGGGGCGCGGGTGCAGATCACGGGCGCGTGGGGCACCGACCTCGGCTCCGCGATCGCCGACCCACGGACCGGGGAGTGGACCATCACCTGGCCGCGTGACTATCTCCCGGCGCGGTACTTCGGCGGCACCGTGACCGAGACCGTCGGCGGCAAGGTCATCGCCTCGTCCGGGTACGACTTCACCCTCACCCAGTGAGCTGACCATCGGGCCGCCGGCCCGGTGTCACTGCACCGGGCCGGCGGCTCCTGCCTCCCCCTACCGAGCCTCCGAAGGAGCACCCATGCCCAAGCAACCCACCCTCCTCGCCGCCGCGGGCCTCGCCGTCATCGCCCTCACCGGATGCTCCGACGCGGATGCGACGTCGACGACGAGCGCGTCACCGACGGTTGCCGCCGAGTCCACCACCGGTTCCGAGTACACGATCCCCGACGTCACCGATGAGTGCGTCGACGGCACGGCGACCATCGTCGACGACAGCTCGATCGTGACCATCGACGGCGACTGCGAGAACGTCGTCGTGGAGGCCTCCAACAGCATCGTGACCGTGACGGGAGCCGTCGTGAACCTCTCGTTCAACAGCTCCATCACCCTCGTGAACGTCTCGACCGTCGACAACGTCACGTTCGTCGAGGGAGCCAACGGCAACAAGGTCGCGACCTCGTCGGCGCCGGTGGTCACCGACAGTGGGGAGGGCAACACCGTCGCCGCTGACTGACCGTCGGCGATCCGGCCCAGGTGTGTCGGACGCCACACGTCGCCAGGCGTCCCAGGACCCGGGTGTTGTCGAGTCGGGACAACCGTGGTGCACGACGCCGCGCCGGCGGGATACGGTCGCATCCGTGCACCTCATCTTCCGCACCATCGCCATGTTCCTGCAGTCCCGCCGTCGAGCCCGCCGCGGCGAGCGCCTCGACACCTGGGACGTCGGACGGATCCGGTTGAGCGTGCTGCCGACCGACCTCGACGTCCTCGGCCACATGAACAACGGTGTCTACCTGTCGATCTTCGACCTCGGCCGGTTCGACCTCCTGATCCGGAACGGACTCTGGGATCGCTTCAAGCACCTGGGCTGGTACCCGGTGGTGTCGAGTGAGAGCATCACGTTCCGGAAATCGCTGCAGCCCTGGCAGCGCTTCACCGTCGAGACCCGCGTGACGGGCTATGACGACAAGGGCGTGTTCATCGAACACCGGGTGGTCGTGGGCGGGGAGATCTACACGCAAGCCCTCGTCCGAGGTCGGTTCCTCAAGCGCTCGGGCGGCGTGGTGGCGCTCTCGGAACTCATCGAGCTCACCGGCCCGGCTCCAACCGACCTCCCTGCATGGCAGGCGCAGTGGGCGAGGGATGTGGCCCTGCCGCCCACGAAGGCGTCGGCACCGAGCGACTGGTGAACCGGAAGAGTTGGTCGACATACTGGATTAAGCAACTGGAATACTTGTAGGCTGACCGCGTTCGTTCGCGAACGCTCCGCCGGTGCGTCCGGACGGCCCTCCCTCGGGTCGTCTCGGGCGCACCCTTGCGAAAGGTCGCCCATGAAACTCCCCATCCCCATCGCCATCGTCAGTCTGCTCGGCATGACGGTGAGTCTGCTCACCGGTCCGGCCGCCCGGGCCACCGAGCCGGCGCCTGACACGACCCCGGCGGTGTCCTCGGTCGAGGGCAGGTTCGTCGGCCAGGCGTTCCCCTCCGGCTCGGACGCCTTCTTTGCGGTCGGTGGCTCGACGGACGTCCTGAACCCGGCCAGGGTGACGCTGCACGCCACGCTCGACCAGGCGCTCGCCGCATCCGGCCGCTGGACGTTCCCGTCGGTGGACGCGTCCGGTCCGG
This sequence comes from uncultured Plantibacter sp., assembly GCF_963518075.1. Lineage (NCBI taxonomy): Bacteria > Bacillati > Actinomycetota > Actinomycetes > Micrococcales > Microbacteriaceae > Plantibacter > uncultured Plantibacter sp. The sequence goes on along the minus strand of NZ_CAUQHZ010000004.1, from coordinate 189,649 downwards.
TCATGACCACGGTCGGAGGCGTCACGAGGTGCCTCCAGCCTGATCCGTCGCAGGCCTACAAGTACGTGTACCCGGCGGTCTGCACCGGCTCGACCGCGCAGCAATGGGGCTGGGAGGTCTTCGCGAACGACCGTGTCAGCGGATACGGCCTCGTCTCGAACGGCGGAGCAGGTGGCTTCCTCCGTCAGTTCGACGGCAGGCTGGCCGTGGGCGGGTTCGGCTCGGTCGTGGACGCCGACCGGGTCACCCCGGAGGGACTCGATCCCGTCCCCGTCGCCATCCCGGTCACCCTCGAAGCGCCGACGCCCGGGTCCGTCGTCCGGGAGCCACGTCCCGTGTTCAGCGGGCGAGGCACGCCCGATGCGGTCGTCGAGGTCCTCGACTCGTCCGGCGGACCACTCGCCACGGCGACCGTCACCGCAGAGGGCACCTGGTCTGCCGTTCCGACCCGCGATCTCGCGCCCGGAGCGCAGTCCGGCACCGTTCGTCAACGCTCTGACGACTCGACCGCGAACTGGTCGCTGACCTACCGCGTCGTCACAGCGGTGACGGTCCGAACGCCCGCACTCGACGCCACGGTGGACGATCCGCGTCCGGTGTTCTCCGGTCTCGGAGAACCGGGCGCGCGGGTGACCGTCCTCGATGACACGACGGGTGTGACGCTGGTCGACGTCGAGGTGGACGGAAGCGGCGCCTGGAGTCAGCAGTCACTCCGGACGCTCGAGCCGCGCGCGTACACCGCGACCGCGACGCAGGTCTTCGGGGAACAGCGCACCACGGCACCGCTCCGGTTCACCTATCGGGAGCCCATGCCCGAGCCGGGCCCGGTCGAGGACGTCACCCTGCTTTCGCCCGCCATTGGGGAGACCATCGAGACCGCAGACCCGGTGTTCAGCGGTCGTGGAGAGCCGGGCGCGACCATCCGGGTGATCGGTGCCTGGGGTACGGAGATCGCTGCAGCCGAGGTCGGAGACGACCATCGCTGGGCGGCGCCGATCAACAAGAGCCTGACCCCCGGTCGGTACAGCGGCGGCTCCGTGCGCCAGGAGATCGACGGGGTGGAGCAGTCTCGCGCGCCGTACGACTTCACCGTGGCCGCCCGCGCGGTCGTCGCACCGCTTGTCGTGGAGTCGCCCGCGAGCGGTGGCGTCATCTCCTCGTCGGTGCCCGTGTTCAGCGGCACGGCACAGCCCGGTGCGAGGCTCGAGATCTGGAGCGCATGGGGCGATCTCGTCGGCACCACCGAGGCCGTCGCTGCGAGTGGACGCTGGACGATCAGCTGGAACAAGTCGCTGCTCCCCGCCCGGTACGCGGGTGGCACCGTCCGACAGATCATCGGCGGCGTCGAGACGCACCGCTCCGTCTACGACTTCACCGTCGCATCCGTCCTCAGGGTGACGTCGCCGAGGATCGGCGACACCCTCACCGGTACGCGGCCCGTGTTCACCGGCACGGCGACACCGCTGGCCGACATCGAGATCATCGGAGCCTGGGGCACCCGACTCGGGACGACGAAGGCCGACTCCTCGGGCTCGTGGACCGTCGAATGGAGTCGGGACTACCTCCCGGGCCGCTACCAGGGCGGACGCGTCGAGCAACGCGTGAACGGAACGTTCATCGATCAGGCCGGGTATGACTTCCGCTTGGTGCGATAGCGGATCGGCGGCGGTCGGGGCGTCCTCGCGATCCTCAGCCGCCGTCGGCGTCGCCGGATGTCGGTGGTCACCACGTAGGGTGACCACCATGTCCGCCTCTGCATCGTTCGCCGCTCCATCACTGTCCTCCGTCGAGGCCGCGCTGCAGCCGACCGGATCGGTGTCGCGCGAGGCGGAGCCGATGCGGACGGTGTACCGCCCGAGCGGTCCACTCGACGTCCACGGCACCCTGCGGCTGATCGCCCGGGGAGGCGACGGACCCTGCTACCGCCGTACGCCTGGCGGGGTCTGGCTGACGGCGCGGACACCGCACGGTGGCGCGACGCTGTACGTCTCGACGGTCCGCGACGGCAGGGTCGAGGCGACCGCCTGGGGCCCGGGAGCCGAGTGGATGATCGCCGGCGTGCCTGAGCTGCTGGGGCGCGACGACGACTGGTCGGAGCTCGACGTGAGCCGGAGCCCGCTCCTCACCGAGGTGTCCCGACGGAACCCGGGGTTGCGGTTGAGCCGCAACCGGCTCGTGTTCGAGATGCTCGTGCCGTCGATCCTCGAGCAGAAGGTGACCGCACTCGAAGCGTGGCGTGCGTGGCGCCTGCTCGTGCGGCGGCACGGTGACCCGGCACCAGGGCCGGCACCCGAGGGCATGGTCGTCGCGCCGTCCGCCGAGACCTGGCGGATGGTTCCGAGCTGGGAGTGGCACACGGCGGGTGTCGGGCCGCAACGGTCGGAGACGGTCGTGCGGTCGTCGCGACTCGCCGCCGCGATCGAGCGGACGATCGACGAGCACCCCGATGACGCGTCACGGCGCCTCCAGAGCCTGCCAGGCATCGGCGCATGGACGGCCGCCGAGGTGACGCTCCGAGCGCACGGCGACCCCGACGCCGTGAGTGTCGGCGACTACCACCTCGCAGCCTCGGTGGGTCAGGCGCTCACCGGCTCACCCGTGGACGACGACGGCATGCTCGAGCTGCTCGCACCCTGGGCTGGTCACCGGCAGCGGGTGCTGCGGCTCATCGGCCGGAGCGGCATCCACAAGCCGCGTCGCGGCCCGAAGATCACCATCCAGGACCACCGCCACCACTGAGCGCGTCAGCGCGTTCTCCGGCGTGCGGGTCAGGCGTCCAGGACGGCCATCGCAGCGTTGTGCCCGCCGAGTCCGCTGACCGCGCCACCACGTCGGGCCCCGGCGCCGCAGAGGAGGACGCGCGGGTGCGCCGTCGCGACGCCCCACCGCTCGGCCGCCGTCGTCCGCGGGGCGTCGTCCTCCAGGAACGGCCACGACAGCGGGCCGTGGAAGATGTTCCCGCCCGGCATCGCCAGGGAGCGCTCGAGGTCGAGCGTCGTCCGCGTCTCGATACAGGGCCGCCCCTCGGCGTCGCGCAGCAGCAGGTCCTCGATCGGCTCCGCGATCACCGAGTCCAACGATCGCAGCACCGCGGCCTGCAGTGCGTCACGGAAGGCGTCGTGGCCGCCGGGGACCGCGTCCGCCGCGACCGCGAGCCGGTGCGGCACATGGAGGCCGAACACGGTGAGCGTCTGCGCCCCTGAGGCCTGCAGCTCCGGCGAGAGGATGCTCGGGTCGCTCAGGGTGTGGCAGTAGATCTCGCACGGCAGCGGGTCGGGGATCCGGCCGGCCTCCGCCTCGAGGTACGCGTGCTCCAGCTGGGCCCAGCCCTCGTTGATGTGGAAGGTGCCGCCGAACGCCGCCGCCGGATCGACGGCCGGGTCGAGGAGCTTCGGGAGTCTCCGCAGCAACAGGTTCACCTTCACCTGAGCGCCCTCGGGATGCGGGACACCGTCCTCCGGCGCTGGCACCGTGGGAAGGATCGCTTCGGTACCACTCCACTGCACCGGCGTCCCCCGCGCTGCCGACCACGCGGCGAATGCGGCCGCGGCCGCCCGCTGCTCCGCCGCCGGGTCGAGGAGGCGCTCCAGCACCGCCGGGGCAGCGCCCGACAGGATCCACTCGCCGCGGACGACGACCCCGGGGCGGGGCCGGAACCGGTCGAGCGTCGGCATCGGTTCGGTCGCCTCGAGCTCCGCTTCCGCGGCGAGGTCCACGTAGGCGACGAGCCCGTGCTCCGGCTGGATGGAGGTCACCTCGGCGAGCGTCCGGATCTCGGCGCCGGCCTCCTCGGCCGCGCGGCGCAGCGCGTCCGTGACCGCGCCCATGCCGCCGACCGGGACGTCCCAGTCGCCCGTCCCGCCGCCGATCAGGTGGTAGAGGAAGCAGATGTTCTGCTGCAAGGTCTGGTCGCCGGCGCGGGCGAAGGTGCCGATGAGCGCATCGGTGAAGACGACACCTCGGACGAGGTCGGAACGCGCGGCGTCCTCGATGGCCCGGCCGATCGGCTCGTCGAACACCGCCGACCAGATCGACGCGACCTCAGCGGCCGGCACCCCGAGGTCCGCGGCGGCGGCGATCGCCGCGTCACGCGCATCGGAACGGCTGCGGAGCGGCTCGAGCACCGTCGGCCAGAGCACCGAGGCCAGGTGGCCGATACGACGGTGCAGTTCGGCGATGCCCGCGGCGTCCTCCGGATGCCCGATGGACGCGAACGACGCGACGGTGGCGTCGTCGTCACGGTTGTCGATCAGGAGACCCGTACCGGGGTTCGCGGGGTCGGGCGTGTACGAGGAGAAGCGGCGCCGGACGAGCCGGACGTCGAGCCCGAGGTCGTCGATGATCCTCTGGGGCAGCAGGCTGACGAGGTACGAGTACCGGGACAGACGTGCGTCCACGCCGGGGAACGGACGTTCCGAGACGGCTGCTCCACCCGTATGGTCGAGGCGTTCGAGGAGCAGGACGCGCTTGCCCGCGCGTGCGAGGTAGGCGGCGGCGGTGAGGCCGTTGTGCCCGCCGCCGACGATGACGGCGTCGTACTGCTCGACGGAATGCATGACCACACCCTATTCGCAGCCGCACTTCGACAGGCTCAGTGACCGGGGGAGGGCGCTCGGCGACCGGGCTCCTCAGCCGCCAGGCGTGTACTCGCGAGCCTCAGCTGGGATCGCCGGATCGGAGCATAGGCTGAGCAGCATGGCGAACGTTGCGAACGAGGGTCCCACCGAAGCGGTCGGACTCGCGGATCGTGCGATCGCCCTCGCGTCGAGGTGGGTCGACGAAGGGGCGGAAGCTCCGACCGATCCCGCCGCCGAGCGGCTCGCCGGCGTGCTGCGCGACCCCAACGGTCTCGAATTCACCGTCGGGTTCGTCGACGGCGTCATGCGCCCGGAGGACCCGCTCGTCGCCGGCAACGCCCTCGCCGCCCTCGCGGGTCGGACGCCGCGGTTCCTGCCCTGGTACGAGCAGGCCGCCGTCCGCACGGGTGGTCTGGTCGGTCCGGTCCTGCCCTGGGTCGTCGTACCCGCCGCGCGACGCGTCCTCCGGGGCATGGTCGGCCACCTCATCGTCGACAGCCGTCCTCGCGAGCTCGGCAACGCGATCGCGAAGCTGCGCGCCGACGGTTCACGGCTCAATCTGAACCTCCTCGGGGAGGCCGTCCTCGGCGAGGGCGAGGCGGCGAGACGGCTCGCCGGCACCCGCGAGCTCCTGCAGCGCCCCGACGTCGACTACGTGTCCATCAAGGTCTCGTCGATCGCCAGTCAGCTGTCCATGTGGTCGTTCGAGCAGGTCGTCGACCGCATCGTCCGTCGCCTCGTGCCGCTCTACGAGGAGGGGCTCGCGACCGGCACCTTCATCAACCTCGACATGGAGGAGTACCGCGACCTCGACCTCACCATCGCGGTCTTCACCCGACTCCTCGACCAGCCGCAGCTGCTGCACTACCAGGCCGGCATCGTCATCCAGGCCTATCTGCCCGACGCCCTCGAGGCGATGATGCAGCTCACCGCCTGGTCGAAGCAGCGCGTGGCCGCCGGTGGCGCGCCCATCAAGGTGCGGCTCGTGAAGGGCGCGAACCTCGCGATGGAGCGGGTCGACGCGGCGATCCACGGCTGGCCGCTCGCGACGACCGGATCGAAGCGCGAGACCGACACCAACTACAAGCGCGTGCTCGACTGGGCGCTCACGCCGGCGCACACGGACGTCGTGCGGGTCGGGGTCGCCGGGCACAACCTCTTCGACATCGCCTACGCGTGGCTCCTCGCGGGCGACCGCGGTGTACGTGAGCGGGTGGACTTCGAGATGCTGCTGGGGATGGCGACCGGTCAGGTCGAGGCCATCAAGCGGGACGTCGGGGCGGTGCTGCTGTACACGCCCGTCGTGAACCCGAAGGAGTTCGACGTCGCGATCTCCTACCTGGTCCGCCGTCTGGAGGAGAACGCCAGCGAGGAGAACTTCATGTCGGCGGTGTTCGAGCTCGCCGAGAAGCCGACCCTGTTCGCACGCGAGCGACGTCGGTTCCTCGCCTCGGTCGACGCCCTCGGAGAGACCGCCGGGCAGGTGCCTACCCCCAACCGGACGCAGGACCGCGCCGCGGAGGCCCCGGAGGCACCGCTGTCCGACAACGACGGGGACGACCGCTTCCGCGATCCTGCGCAGGCGCCCGACGCCGGACTCACGCAGCAGGTCCTCGGGCTGGAACGCGGATCGAGCGGCGGCGAGGACCGCTTCCACGCCGACCCCTCCTCCGCGTACGTCGAGACGGCGGTCTTCGCCCGCTCGGAGCGTGGTGGTGTCGTCGACGGCGCCCCGGGCTTCGAGAACACCGCAGACACCGACCCCTCGCTCGCGGCGAACCGGGCGTGGGGAGCGTCGATCCTGGCGCGCGTCCCGCAGTCGACCCTCGGTGGCTCCGCGGTCGCGGCCGCAGCCATCGACGACCCACGTGTCCTCGAACGCACGATCACGATGGTCCGCACCGCCGGTGAGCGATGGGGAGCCCGCCCCGCCGCCGAACGGGCCGCCATCCTGCACGCTGCAGCTCGGGTCCTCGCCTCCCGTCGGGCGGACCTCATCGAGGTCATGGCGAGCGAGACCGGCAAGACGATCGCCGAGGCCGATCCCGAGGTGAGCGAGGCCGTCGACTTCGCGCACTACTACGCGGCCAACGCACCCCTGCTCGAGAGCGTGCACGGCGCGCGCTTCGTCCCCTCCGCGCTCACGGTCGTGACGCCGCCCTGGAACTTCCCCGTCGCCATTCCGGCCGGAGGCGTCCTCGCGGCCCTCGCCGCCGGCAGTGGCGTGATCATCAAGCCAGCTCCACAGGCGAAGCGGTGCGCGGCCGTGGTCGTCGAGGCGCTCTGGGACGCCGGGGTGCCGCGCGACCTCCTCGTGCTCGCCGATGTGGCGGAGGGTGAACTCGGTCGTCGGCTCGTCTCCCACCCGGCCGTCGACCGGGTGATCCTGACCGGCTCCTTCGAGACGGCGCAGCTGTTCCGTGGGTGGCGTGCCGACCTGCCGCTGCTGGCGGAGACGAGCGGGAAGAACGCGATCATCGTCACGCCGAGCGCCGACCTCGACCTCGCCGTCGCCGACATCGTGAAGAGCGCCTTCGGGCACGCCGGGCAGAAGTGCTCGGCCGCGTCGCTCGTGATCCTCGTCGGCTCAGTGGCACGATCCGACCGCTTCCTGCGGCAGCTCGAGGACGCCGTCCGCTCGCTCCGGGTCGGCTGGCCGTCCGATGCGCGGACGCAGATGGGGCCGATCGTCGAGCCGGCGGGGGAGAAGCTCCTCGCCGGGCTCACCGAGCTGCGCCTCGGCGAGAAGTGGCTCGTCGAGCCGAAGCTGCTCGACGACTCCTCGGTCAACTTCGGCCGGCCGAGCGAGCGCCTCTGGTCGCCGGGGGTCCGCACCGGTGTCCAGCCCGGCTCGCCCTTCCACGTGACCGAGTACTTCGGACCGGTCCTCGGTGTCATGCAGGCCGCGAACCTCACCGAGGCGATCGCCCTGCAGAACGCGACCCCCTACGGACTGACCGCGGGCCTGCACACCCTCGACCCGGTCGATCTCGGGGAATGGCTCGACACCGTCGAGGCGGGCAACCTGTACGTCAACCGGGGCATCACCGGTGCGATCGTGCAGCGCCAGCCCTTCGGCGGGTGGAAGCGTTCGTCGGTCGGGACCGGTACGAAGGCCGGCGGCCCCAACTACCTGTTCGGGCTCGGCGAGTGGCGCCCTGATCCGGGATCGGCGAGCCGCAGTCTGCACCTCCGCGGGCTCGACACCCGCATCGTGAAGCTCATCGAGTCCGCCCAGCCGTCGCTCACCTACGAAGCCTTCGACGTGCTGCGACGGTCGGCGCTCAGTGATGCGATCGCGTGGGGGAACGAGTTCGGCGAGGTGAAGGACGTCTCGCAGCTCGGCGTGGAACGGAACCTGCTGCGCTACCGGCCGGTTCCGGTCGCGGTGCGGGTCGCGTCGGGGGCCGACCTGGGCGACGCGCTGCGGGTCCTCATCGCCGCGGTGCGGTCGCGGTCGCGATTCACCGTCAGCCTCGGTGGGCGGCTGCCGCGCGAGGTGCGCGACTGGCTGTCGGAGCTCAGCATCCCGGTTTCGCTCGAGACCGACGAGCAGTGGCTGACCCGGATGGCGGCACGCGGGTCGATCGACACGGGCGAGCTGGGCCAGGAGCCACCGGTCGCGACCCGGGTGCGGATCGTCGGCCCGCGTCCCGAGACGGTTGCGGAGGCGGAACCCGGAACGGAGGCCTCCGAGCCCGAGCCGCTCGCGAAGCGACTCGCTGAGGTGCTCGGCGGCGATCCCGAGATCGCGATCTGGGGTGGACCGGTCACCCAGGCCGGACGGGTGGAGCTCCTGCCGTTCCTGCGTGAACAGGCGATCTCGATCACCGCGCATCGGTTCGGCAACCCCGATCCGTGGTCCCAGAGCGTCATCTGACCCTGACCCTGAGTCCGTTCCCCCGGTCCCTGAGCTTGTCGAAGGGCGAGCCGCCGTCAGGCGCGGAGCGCGGCCTCCACGAGCGCCACGGCGTCCTCCGGCGAGACGCCGAGGTCCCGGATGCGGTCCGCGTACGCAGCCGCCGCCAGCTGCGCTTGCCGGTCGATCGCGTCGCCGTGCGCTGACACGAAGGTCCCCGCGCGTCCCCGGGTCTCGATGACCCCGTCGGTCTCGAGCAGTCGGTACGCCTTCGCGACGGTGTTCGGTGCGATCCCCAGCTCGTCGGCCAGACCGCGCACCGTCGGGAGCTTCGCGCCGGTCGCCAACCGCCCGTCGCGGACGGCCTCGATCACCTGCGTCCGCAGCTGCTCGAACACACTGGTCCCCGCTTGAATCGTCCACTCCATTCGCCCATCCTGCCCGCGAACGGTCACGAATGGCGACTTCCGACGAGCCGCACTGTGCGTTGGTGACCGTTCGCGGGCCGGGGGAGGGGTCAGTCGATGTGGCGGTGGATGAGGCGGGTGAGGACGATCGCACTGCGGGTGTGGTCGACGTTGGGGGCGATCCGCACCTTCTCCAAGGCGTCCTCGAGGGCTGGGATGTTCCGGGCCCGCATGTGCACGATGGCGTCGGCGCTCCCGGTGACGGTGCCGGCGTCGACGACCTCCGGGACGCCCGACAGGATCCGCAGCAGCTCGTTGGGGGACACGGTGCCGCGGCAGAAGAGTTCGACGTAGGCTTCTGTCTGCATGCCGTCGACCGTGGGGTCGACCTGGATCGTGAACGACTGGATGACCCCGTCGGCGACGAGGCGGTCGACGCGTCGCTTCACCGCTGAGGCCGACAGGCCCACGACCGCGCCGATGTCGCCGTAGCCGGCGCGTGAGTTCTGTCGGAGCAGATCGATGATGCCGCGGTCGAGGTTGTCCATGAGACTCAGTGTAAGCGCAATCATTGCGTGAAAAGCTGCCACTTCGCAGTATTCCTGCGCCAAACTCCGTGAAAACGCTGCGAATCGCATGCAATGATGAACGTGGCGTGCCCCCGGGCCCCTGGACCTCGTCCGCCGACCCTCGCTCGTTTGGAGGCCGACGTGTCGTCGACGCTCAACCACCCCACCCCCACCACGCAGGACGCCACGACCGGCACCCGCGTCGCGAACCGTCGCCGGTACCTCATGTGCCGGCCGGACCGCTTCACGGTCAGCTACCGGATCAACCCCTGGATGAACCCGGACGACCCGACCGACACCTCGCTCGCGGTGTCGCAGTGGGAGCAGCTGCACCAGGCCTACCTCGATCTCGGCCACCGGATCGACCTCATCGACCCGCTCGACGGCCTGCCGGACATGGTGTTCGCGGCGAACGGCGGCTTCACGCTCGACGGCACCGCCTACGGGGCGAAGTTCACCTACCAGGAGCGCATCCCCGAGGGGCCGGCCTACATGGACTGGTTCGAGGCGAACGGCTTCCGCGTCGAGCGCCCCGAGTTCGTGAACGAGGGCGAGGGCGACATCATGCTCGTCGGCGACACCATCCTCGCCGGGACCGGCTTCCGCACCGATCCCCGCAGCCACGACGAGGTGCGGCGCATCTTCGACCGCGAGGTCGTGACCCTCAACCTCGTGAACCCGAGCTTCTACCACCTCGACACCGCGATCGCTGTACTCGACCCGGTGGCTCCCGCCGACGGCTCGCCCGCGAACATCGCCTACCTGCCGACCGCGTTCGACGAGGCGAGCAACCGCATCCTCGAGCAGCGCTACCCCGACGCGATCCACGTGAGCACCGAGGATGCAGCCGTCCTGGGCCTCAACTCGATCTCGAACGGTCGTGAGGTCGTCATCGCCGCCCGGGCCGTCGGGTTCGAGCGTCAACTGCGCGAGCGCGGCTACACGCCGATCGGCGTCGACCTGTCCGAGCTGCTCCTCGGCGGCGGCGGCGTGAAGTGCTGCACGCTGGAGCTGCGCGGCTAGCCCTTCGACAAGCTCAGGGACCGGACCGGAGCGGTCTCAGGGGCCGGGGTCGATGTCGAGGGGTTGCGGGTGCCGGTGGCGCGGCGTATACCTGCACTGACCGCTTGAACCTGAGGAAGGGCACCCATGGACGCCGGAGAACGACGTGACCACGACCGCGCCGACGCAGGACGCTCCGGCACCCTGAGTGATGCGACGGGGTTCTGGGTCGTGATCGCCTTCGCCCTGTTCGCCGGCGGCATGTGGGCGTTCGGCGAGGCGTTCCGCGCGGACGTCCTGCAGGCCGTCTGGTTCATGGGTGGCATCCTCATGATCGCGCTCGCGATCTTCATCCCGGCGCATTTCGCCAGCAACAACTGATCCCCAGCCGGACGTTCGCCGACCGTTTCCTGAGCGTCCGGACGTCCGGTCGGAGGCCGCCGATACGGTCCTGTTCAGCGCGCTACGCTGGCTGAGCAGACACGAGGACGGCACATGGATTCCACGGTGGTCATCATCCCCACCTACAACGAACGCGAGAACCTGGAGAGGATCGTCGCGCGCGTCCGTACCGCTGCACCATCCGTCGAGGTGCTCGTGGTCGACGACAACTCACCCGACGGCACCGGAGCGATCGCCGACCGTCTCGCCGCCGAGGACGACGCGGTGCACGTGCTGCACCGCACCGGCAAGGAAGGGCTCGGCGCCGCCTACAAGGCCGGTTTCGCCTGGGCGATCGGCCGCGGATTCGGCAACGTGGTCGAGATGGACGCCGACGGATCCCATGCCCCCGAGCAGTTGCCGGCACTTCTCGCGGCCACCGCGGAGGCGGACGTCGTCCTCGGGTCGCGCTGGGTCCCGGGCGGCACCGTCGTCAACTGGCCCAAGCATCGCGAGGCCATCTCGCGGGTCGGCAGTGCCTACGCCCGGTTCGCGCTCCGGCTGCCCGCGCGGGACGTGACCGGCGGCTACCGCGTGTTCAGTGCTGACGCACTGCGGCGGCTGATGCTCGACGAGGTCCACAGCCACGGCTACGGCTTCCAGGTCGACATGCTCTGGCACGCGAACCGCGCCGGTCTGCGGATCGTCGAAGTGCCGATCACCTTCACCGAGCGGACGCTCGGGGCGTCCAAGATGACGAGCGGCATCGTCGTCGAAGCCATGCTCCGCGTCACCTGGTGGGGCGTCTGCGAACTGACGGACCGCATCATCGGGCGTCGTCCTGCAGCGTCACGGGCGGCCGCCGGCTCCTGAGTCGCGATGGCGCCCGTCGGCGGGTTCGTCGTCAGCTGCGGCGCGGCCCTGACGAGATGACCGGGGCAGAGCCGATGAGGTCCTCGTCGTCGACCGCATCCACGAGGTATGCGGCGACGTCGCAGCGAGGGATGCGGAGCGAGCTCGGCCAGCTCCCCGGTGGTGAGGACACGACCGGGCGTCGGGCGTCACTGGCGGAGAGCACGGTCGGGTGCACGATGGTCCAGTCGAGTTCCGAGCGGCGGAGGAACGCGTCCGCCTGCTCGTGATCGGCGTAGACGGTGCCGAGTCGGAGGAAGTGCGTCGCCCACCGCAGGCCGGCGGGGACGCTCCGGACCGACTCGCCGGCTCCGAGTGCGGAGAGGAGGACGATTCGACGCAGGCCACGCGAGCGCATTGCATCCGTCACGACCCGCACGGCGTTCGAGATGAGGTCGGGAGGACTCACCTGGCGCGCCCACGGCCAGTCGGACGAGCCGATGTTACTGAGGGCGATGATCACGGCCTGCGCGCCACGCATGGCCTCCTCGACGTCCTCACTCCGCAGTGGAGACCCCTGGACGACCGTCAGGCGGTCGCCGGGGACGACGGCGGCGGGGTCGCGGACGAGCGCGGTGACCGAGTGGCCGCGGCGCAGTGCCTCGCCGATGATGAGCCGCCCGGTGCGGCCGCTCCCACCGATCACGAGGAGGTGTGCCACCGTCGCCTCCCGATCGTCGAACACCGGCCCGACGGCGCAGGTGCTGCGACCGTCCGGACGGATCCATCGTCCCCGACGGAGCGACGGAGGGCATCGGGGACAACCCGGGGAGGGCGGTGTGATGGTGTGAGCGCGCGAGTCCGGCCCGAGCGACCGGCGCTGGCCGATTTCCGCGACCGGTTGTCGGTGCGGTCCCGTGACCGCTATCCTCACCAACAACTGTCGCGAAGTCGCCGCAGAACTGATCCTCGCTCAGGCGATCGGTCGGTGCGGTCCGGACTCCTCGACGATCTCGGTGGGGGGAGTGGCTCGAGCGATGGGGTGGCGTATGCCCGTGATTCAGAAGGTCGTCGCCGCGGTGATCGCGGTTGCGGCGATGACCATGTCGGTCGGCCTGCCGCAAGCGGCGTCGGCGGCCGCGCCGGAGTATCAGGCGAGCCGCGTCCTGACACTCGACGCTCGACCGTACGGGGTCGCCGTCGATCCGAACCGTGGGCTCGTCTACGTGTCGGGCCGGACGTCGAACGTCGTCTGGGTCTACGACGCCGACACGCTGGAGCGGGTGACGACGGTCGCCGTTCCGAACCTGCCATCACAGATCGCGGTCGACCCGGCGAGCGGCTACGTCTACGTGTCGCAATACACCGGCAACCTGCTGCAGGGGTCCCTCGCGGTCATCGATCCCGTGTCCGCGTCGGTCGTGGCCAGCGTGCCCGTCGGAAACGCGCCGACGGGCGTCAGCCTGAACCTCTCGACGAAGCAGATCTACGTGGTGAACTCCGCCTCGGCCTACCTCTCGGTGCTCGACGCTTCGGATCCGGCGGCTCCGGTCCCGGTCACCACCTGGTCGGCTGTGACCGGGATGCAGGAGGTCACCGTCGACGCCGCAGGAACCACCGCGTACGCCGTCGCGCCGAACAACGACCAGGTGCTCGTGTTCGACACCGCGGACGGGACGCTGCGGACGAGCTGGTCGACGAACCGCGTGCCGCAGAGCCTCCTCCTCTCCTCGGACGAGACGAGCGCCTTCGTCACGGCGCAGCTCGGCCCGACGGCGACCGTCCACGACACCTCGACCGGGGCGGTGTCCGGGTCCATCGACGTCACGAACACCTACTTCACCTCCGCCGACCGTGCGCTCGAGTCGGCCTTCCTCACGTCCCCGCAGTCGAACGGCGGAACGGTCGTGGTGGTCGATGCGGCCACCGGCGCCCGTGTCCAGGACGTGCCCGCGATCGGCGCGTTCCAGATCGCGACCGACCCGACCCGCCATCGGACCTTCGTGACGAGCATCCGGAGCAACAACCTGACGGTGATCGATCCCATCGCCACGGCACCGTCCATCGTCTCCGACCCGGTCGATCAGCGCGTGGCTGCCGGCGGTGATGCGACCTTCGAGGCCCAGGCCTCGAGCGTCGAGGCGACCACCGTGGTCTGGCAGGTCAGTACCGACGGGGGCGCGACCTGGAGTGATCTCGCCGACGAGACCGCACCGTCGCTGACGATCGAGGCGGCGACGGTCGATCAGTCGGGCCAGCGATACCGTGCGGTCTTCACGAACTCGGTCGGGTCGACGCCGACTGCGGCAGCGACCCTGACGGTGGATCCACCGGCACCGACGATCGCACTGGATCCCTTGGCCGATCGGAGCGACCGGTCGGGAGATGCGGTCTCCGTCGCCGCGAACGCGACGACGTCGGACGGCTCAGCCGTCACCTATTCGGCGGTGGGATTGCCCGGCGGCATCGGTCTGGACCCGTCGACGGGCCTGCTGCAGGGGATCCCGACCACCGTCGGTGTCTTCGCCGTGACCGTCTCGGCGACCGCAGGCGAACTGGTCGCCTCCACGACGTTCACCTGGACGATCACCGCTGCGACGGTGGTCGTTCCGCCTCCGACCCCGATCGATCGGTCGTCCGAGGAAGGGGCGCTTGTCCGGACGGGGGCCGACTCCGGGCCGTTCGCGCTGGCGGCGATCCTGATCCTCGCCGGGCTCGGGTCCTCCGCGATTGCGATCGCGATCTCGTGCGCGCGGAGGAGGGTGGGGTAGGGGCGGAGCCCCAGGCACCGACGCGCACGCAGCGCATCCGACGGAACGCGCGGCCCTGAGGGGTCGCGCGTTCCGTCGTTGTGTCGGCTTGCGCTCTTGTGACCGCTTGTATATCACTCATTCGTCGGCTAGTATTTCACGTGTAGAATCAGACATTCGGAAACCGACCGGAGATCTCCCCATGAAACCAGCCGTCCTCGCCGCCGTGACCCTTGCGCTCGCCGGCACCCTCGTCGCCTGTACGTCCGCACCGATCGCCAGCGTGGCCGAACCTGCCGTGACCCAGTGCACCGGCCGTGATGTCACCATCGGCTCGGACGGCGCGAACGTGCGCCTCATCGGCGACTGCGGTGCCGTGACGGTGCGAGCCGACGCCGTCACGCTGCATGCGGACTCGGCGACCTCGCTCACGGTCGACGGCGACGACAACACGATCAGCATCGACTTCGTCGAGCGTGTCGACGTCGTCGGATCCGGCAACGACCTCGCCTGGCTCGACGGCGCCGAGCTCGCCGAGGACGCCTTCCCCGGCAACACCCTGGCGCCGGCTCAGTGACCACCCTCCCCGACATCCCGTCCCCGTGCGGCCGCCCGGCCGCAATCGTTCTCTCGAAGGAAACAGCATGAAACCCCCTCGCTGGCGTTCGCGCCTGCAACTCATGGCCGGCACCCTGGCCATCACGACCGCGCTCGGTGGTGTGCTCTCGGCGCCGGCTGCGGCGACCACCGACCTCCAAGCCGTCGGCTCGTTCACCGAGTTCAAGCTCTCGATCACGGACGACGGCATCGTCGGCACGCTCGACCCGGCTGCCGACAACGGACTCATCGCGACCGGCTCCTCGGCGATGTTCGCCTGGTCGCTCGGAAGCGACGGACTCACCGACGGTGTCGCCTCGCAGACCCTGCCCGAGGGGTGGGTCTGGGACGAATCGTCCCTCATCAAGTTGAACAACGACTCTCCGACGTTCACCTCCCGCTACGTGCTCGAGGACGGTGGGCGCACGCTCCGTGCGACGATGTCGATCCCCTCGGGGTCGCTCGTGACGGTCGACGGTCTCACCGCGACGATGAACGGATTCACGACGGCCCCCGGCACGGTGTACGACGCGACGGTCGTCTACGAGGACGGCACGGGCGCTCGAGAGGCGTCCGGCGGGACGCTCACGACCGTGGGTGAGTACCGCTCGGACCTCACGCCGGTCGGTGGCCAGTCCAACGCGCTCGGCCAGTACGACTTCGGGAACGGTCTGGAGGACGCGATTCCACTGTCCATCGGCGTACAGCTGACCTCGTTGCTCGAAGCCGGACAGCGCCGGCCCATGGAGATCGACCTCCCGATCGACGTCACCCTGACGTACGACGGTCCCACCGCCGGTGGCGTCGAACTCGAGAGCGACCTTGCGGAAATCGTCTCCGTCGACGGCAAGGAGATCACCCTACGGATCACCTCCCTCCCGATCAGCGACGTGGCTCCCACCCGCCTGGCCATCCGGCCGACCCTCTGGTACCCGAAGGACGACGTCCCTGAGAAGGCGGCCGATGCCATCGTGATCCCCTACACCCTGACGGGTCCCGATTGGACCACCAACGGTGGCTCGACCATCGTCGGTGCGATCGGTGGTCAGTCCTCAGCGCGTCTGACGCAGAACCTGAAGGACGACGAAGAGGGCGGCTGGGTCCTCGCTCCGCCGACGGCGGGCATCTCCGCAGCACGCTACATCTCCGGAACGCCGAGCTATCCGCCGCTCAACGCGTCCCGCTGGACGAGCGTGAGCAACAGTCTGGTGTCGCCGGACGCCGAGCTCTTCTCCGAGGGGACGGTCACCCCGCCGACCCGCGCGGAGTCCGGCCAGACCCGCAGCCAGGGGCTGACGAACCTGGTCACCCACCAGTTCTGGAATCCCGAGGAGGCTCAGTTCGTCCTCGACACCCCGGCCGTGGCTTTCGGTGTCGTCCGCGACAGCACCCTCCAGCAGCAGCCGGCCGACCGGTTCCTCGTCCAGTACACGAACGGAACCGATCAGCAGGACCCCGAGAGCAACGCCTGGTTCGACACGCCGCAGGAGGCCGGGGGCCCCACGGCGATCACCGGAGTGCGCGTGCAGTACCTCGGAGAGAGTTGGCAGAAGGACGTGATCGGGCGCGTTGCCGACTTCAAGCTGTCCGTCCGTGTCCCGTTGGAGGCGCGTGCGCCGGTCGGATCCTGCATCACGATCAATCACACCTGGACGGCGGACGAGACCGGTGCCCGCGGACAGCGGACGAGCACCTGCGTCGAGCTGTTCACCACGAACCATTCGCTGGCAGCGGGTTCGGCGTCGGTCGTCGGTGGCAACTCCGTCGACCAGATCGCGCAGACCAGCCTGGTTCGACCGGCCGGCGCACGCCTCGACGCTGCGCCCATCACCTTCGACGCGGTCCGCACCGAGGTGCGACTCGACTCCGCGGTGACGGCCTTCGACGTGTCGCGTCTCGACCCGGCGTGGCGAGTCGTCGGCGTGCGCGAGGCCGACCTCGGCCCCGATGGCCTCCCCGGCACCCGCGACGACCGCGCCCCCGCGTACGTCACGCTCGAGAGCACGGCCCCGGTCGTGCTCGATGCATCGTCCACGTCGCTCAAGCCCGTTCGCATCGGCACGACGGTGTCGGTCCAGCGGCCGGTCAAGCCGAATGCTTGGACCGGCGGGACCAACGGCACCCTGTCCACCTTGAGCACCCTCTCCGGCATCGGCGACACGGCGCTCCAGGCGTCCTCGCGTGTCAACGTCGTGCAGGTGGACACCCTCTCGCTGAGCGGCGCCGCGGGGAAGCCGCAGATCGAGTCCGACGACACGTCGATCGACTTCACGACCTATTGGTACAACTTCACCCGGAGCAACTACGAGGGCAACGTCGTGTTCCTCGACGTCCTGCCGTACAACGGCGACGCCCGCGGCTCCAGCTTCTCGGGGACCGCCACGCTCCAGAGCCTTCGCCTGTTGGGCGTCGAGCCGGCGACCGTGCAGATCACGACCGCCGATCCTCGCCTCATCGGCGATGCGCCCGGCGACGAGGTCGAGTGGGTCGATCTCGCCGAGGACGCCGATCTCTCGTCCGTCACCGCTGTGCGTGTCGTCTACGTCGGGTTCAACTCCACGGCCGCGGGTGGCCTCCGTCTCGACCTCTCGGTGGAGGGGCAGGAGGCGGGAGACGTCTACCAGAACAGCGCCGACGCCTACTTCGGATCGAACTCGGTCCGTCTCCGGACGCCGAACCAGACGTCCGAGGTCGTCGGCTCCACGGTCGGCGGTGTCGTCTTCGACGATCGGAACGGCGACGGCGTGCAGCAGGCCGACGAGCCCGGCCTGGCCGACGTGAGGCTCGACCTCCGTCCGGCCGGCGGCGATGCGATCGAGCAGAGCTCGACCGCATCGGACGGGACGTTCTCGATCGACGGGCTCGTCTCCAGCCAGGAGTACGAGGTGGTCGTCGACGGCACGACGCTCCCGGCGTCACACCTGCAGACCGCCGGTTGGCAGGATCGCCGAGACGACGTCGCCGGTCCGTTCACGGTCCCGATGGGAAGTGGTCGCGACGACCTCGTGTTCGGGTACCAGACCGTCGACTCGAGCATCGTGCTCGACAAGCGTGCGACGTTGCCCGAGGGGGATCTCGAGGTCGGCTCGGTCATCGACTACACCTTCGTCGCCACGAACAGCGGGCAAGGAACCCTCAGTGACGTCCAGTTGGACGACGACCTCCGGGGCCTGAGCGAACTGGCCTTCGACTGGCCCGCCGAATCCGGTGTGCTGGCTGCCGGGGCGACCGTGCAGGCGACGGCGAGCTACACCGTGACGCAGTCCGACATCGACCGTGGTCGCCTGACCAACGATGCGACCGTCGCCGGGACCGACGCGCTCGGAAGCGCTGTCAGCGATGACGACAGCATCACCGTCGATCTCGTCACGGGGGCTGCGGTGAAGGTGTCGATCGTGGGCAGCGTGCGCGACGAGGTCGCGGCCGGTGCCGCGGTGGACTGGACCGTCACCGTCGAGAACGCCGGCTTGCCGACGCTGCGTGATGTCGAGGTTCGCGATGGCGAACAGTCGATCGGCAGCTGGGACACCCTCGCGCCCGCGGCGATCGAGATCACCACGTTCGAGACTTCCCTGACCCAGTCCGACATCGATGCCGGCCTGGTATCCCGATCGGTGGAGGTGGAAGGGTTCCACGCTGCGGACGGTTCGTCGGTGACCGATGAGGACACTGCGGAGGTGCCGCTGGACGTGGCCGGTGCGGTGTCGATCGAGGTGCTGTTGAACGGAGAGGATGTCGTTTCGGCTCCTGGTCCTGAGGTGACGGTCGGTGAGTCGATCGAGTGGACGTACGTGGTCACCAACACCGGTATCCGCACCCTTGCTGATCTGTCCGTCTCGGATTCGTTCGGGTCGGAGCTGGCGGTCATCGAGACGCTGGCCCCTGGCGAGAGCACGGACATCACGGTGTCAGCCGACGCGGTGTTCGTTGAGCAGCTCGTTCGTGCCGTGGTCTCCGGTGTTGAGGCGGGCGATCGGCCGGTGGGTCCGGTGCGTGCTGAGGACGTCAGCTGGTATCAGGGTGTGATCGACTCCTCGATCACGGTCGACGAGCGGGCGATCCTGCCTGACGGCGACCTGGTCGTCGGCTCGGTGATCGAGTTCGAGCTCACCGCGACGAACACGAGCGCCGGCACCGCATTGACGGAGGTCCAGGTCCGCGACCGGTTCGCTGGAATGGGTGAGCCGGAGGTGGTGTGGCCGGGCGAGCCCGGGACGTTGCAGCTCGGCGAGTCCGCGGTCGCGACGGTCGACTACACGCTGACGCAGGCCGACATCGATCGAGGGTCCTTGACCACGGATGCGGCCGCGTCCGGTGTCGACCTCGCCGGTGAGACCGTCGAGGATTCCGACTCGGTCACCATCGATCTGGCAACGGGTGCTGCGGTGACGGTGTCGATCGTGGGCAGTGTCCGTGACGAGGTCGCGGTCGGTGCCACGGTGGACTGGACCGTCGCCGTCGAGAACGCCGGGCTGCCGACGCTGCGGAACGTCGAGGTCCACGACGACGAACAGACGATCGGGACCTGGGAGTCCCTGGCCCCCGGCTCGATCGAAGTGACCACGTTCGAGACCACGATCACGCAGTCGGACATCGACGCGGGCTTCGTCTCGCGCGAGGTGTCGGCGTCGGGAGCACATGCTGCCGATGGATCGCGCGTCTCCGACGACGACCTGGCCGAAGTGCAGCTGCCGACCGCCGGTGAGATCAGCGTCGAGGTGCTGCTGAACGGCGAAATCGTCGAGGAGGCTCCCGGGCCGGAGATCCTGGCTGCCGACGGCATCACGTGGACGTACATCGTGACGAACACCGGTCCGCGGACACTCACGGACGTCGTCCTCGACGACGGCATGGAGCCCCGGTCGGCCTTGTCCGTCGACGGTGCGCTGGCACCAGGTGCGTCGGTCAGCGTCGATCTCCAGGAGCGCGCCGAGCTCGGCGCACACCACCGGGTCGTCACGGCGACCGCGGAAGACGGGTTTGGATCGTTCGACGACGGCGTGCAGCCTCGCTCGCTGGTATCCGCCTCCACCGAGTCCTGGTACGTCGGAATCGTCGTACCGGAGACGCCCGAACCGAACACGCCGGCACCCGTCGTCTCGTCCGGATCGACGGACGGTCCGCTCGCGAAGACCGGAGCCGAGGGCGCCTTCCTCGGAGGCGCAGCGGCACTCGCGCTGCTCGGGATCGCCCTGGGCTTCGGCCTCATCGTGCGCCGCCGTCAGCGTGAGGAGGTCGGTTCGGATCTGACGGAATGATGACACGGTCCTGCCCGGGGTTCGGGCAGGACTGATCGGCCCAGGCCGGCGGCGGGGTCGTCTCATGCGGAAGCGTGAGGCGGCCCCGCGCTCGCGTCGTGCGGCGTGCCGTCTGGCGAGAGCGCGGGACGGAACTGTGCGCCTGCGAGGACGTCCAAGGCCCCGGTCACCAAGCGTGTCGACAAGGATCCTTCGACGCGCGCGGTGACCGGGGCCGGTCGAGTGAGGAGGCGGTTACGCCTTCGCGGCTGCGGGCTTCCGCGCCGGAGCCTTGCGGGCGGGCGACGTCGCGGGCTTCGCTGTTGTGGAGCGTCCGGCACTCAGTGTCGACTGCTCGGGCAGCGGCTGCAGGGTCGTGAACCGCGACAGCTGCGTCACGTGGTGAGGCTGCAGCTCGTCGAGCGACGCGACACCCAGCAGCTTCATCGTGCGCACGATCTCACCCGAGAGGATCTGGATCGCACGATCGACGCCCTCGCGTCCACCGGCCATGAGCCCGTACAGGTAGGCGCGGCCGATGAAGGTGAAGCGCGCACCGAGCGCGACGGAGGCCACGATGTCGGCGCCGTTCATGATGCCGGTGTCGAGGTGCACCTCTGCGTCCTTGCCCACCTCGCGCACGACGCTCGGCAGGAGGTGGAACGGGATCGGCGCGCGGTCGAGCTGGCGGCCGCCGTGGTTGGAGAGCTGGACGGCGTCCGCACCGAGGTCGACGGCGAGCTTCGCATCGGCGACCGACTGGACGCCCTTGACGATGAGCTTGCCCTTCCACTGCTCGCGGATGTATTTGACCTCGTCCGGGCCGACGGTCGGGTCGAACATCGTGTCGATGAGCGCCGCGACGGTTCCCGACCAGCGGTCGAGGCTCGCGAAGGCCAGTGGCTCCGTGGTGAGGAAGTTGATCCACCATGCCGGGCGGGGGAGCGCGTCGACGATGGTCTTCGGGGTGAGCGACGGCGGGATCGTCATGCCGTTGCGGACGTCGCGCAGGCGGGCGCCGCCGACCGGGGTGTCGACCGTCACGACGAGGGTGTCGTAGCCCGCCGCGGCCGCGCGATCGACGAGCGCCATCGACCGTTCGCGCTCGCTCCACATGTACAGCTGGAACCAGTTGCGCCCACCGGGTGCCGCCGCCTTGACGTCCTCGATCGAGGTCGTGCCCATGGTCGACAGGGTGAAGGGGATGCCCGCGGCCGCGGCGGCGGAGGCCCCCGCCCGTTCGCCCTCGGTCTGCATCATGCGGGTGAAGCCGGTCGGCGCGATGCCGAAGGGGAACGCGACACGCTCGCCGAGGACGTCCCAGCCGGTGTCGACGTTCGCGACGTTCTTCAGGACGGCCGGGTGGAACTCGATGTCCTGGAACGCCTGCCGTGCCCGAGCCAGTGAGATCTCGCCCTCGGCGGCGCCGTCGGTGTAATCGAAGGGCGCCGTCGGCGTGACCTTCTTCGCGATCGCCCGGAGGTCGCTGATGGTGGTGGCGGCCGCCAGCCGTCGCCGGCGAGCGTTGAACTCCGGCTTCTTGAACTGCATGAGCGGCAGGAGGTCATGGGGCTTGGGGATGCGGCGTTCAACCATGGTCTGTCTCTTCTTTCCGCGAACTGTCGCTTGAGGTGGGTGTCGAGGGGTGCGGACTGTCGTCTTCTGACCGTTCGCGAGCCTGGTAGTAGTTGGTGATGTGGGAGCGGACGGACTGGCGGGCCAGCTCGGCGTCGGCGTGGCGGATCGCCTCCACGATGCCCCGGTGCTCGGCGCGCAGGCGGTCGGCGGTGGCTGACCACGACGCCAGTTGCGGGACGCCGGCGAGGACGTAGCGCTCGATCGAGTCGCGGAGGCCGGACATCGTGGCGACGAGGACCTGGTTGCCCTCCGCCTCGGCGAGCGACAGGTGGAACTGCGCGTCGAGGGCGAGGAACTCGGCCTCCGTGAGCGTCGACTGGTCCATCGCGTCGAGCAGGGCCTCGGGGTGTGTGAGATCGGGGACGGTCGTTCCGGCGCGCGACGCGAGACTGTGGACGACCGCGGTCTCGATCACGAGCCGGGTGTCGACCACGTCCTGGACGGCGAAGCCTTGCGCGGCCACCTGGAGCCGCATGAGGGTGGCCATGCCACCGGACGGCGTGGCGACGATGATCGCGCCGGCGGTGGGGCCGGATCCCGTGTGGGTGCGGATGAGTCCCAGGACCTCGAGGACGCGGATCGCCTCGCGGACGCTGGACCGACCGACGCCGAGGTCGATCGCGAGCTGTCGTTCGCCGGGCAGGCGGTCACCGGGGGTGAGGACACCGCTGAGGAGGTCCGACTCGATGCGGGCGAGCACGACCTCCCAGGCCCGGGGCTCCGCCGCTGGGGTGGCGGGCTGCGTCGCCGGGGCCGCGGCCGTCGCGGCCGTCGCTGGTGCGTTCATCGATCCTCCTTCGACACTTCGGTGTGGTCAGACCACAAACCCTACCTCTTGAACCGATTCAACGCGAGCCTTTCTCGCAGATTTCTCTGCGAGGGGGTTCCGACGGATATCGACGCCCGTCTCAGGTGCGGAGGACGATGTTCTCCGGCTCCTCGTCGGCCAACAGATGTTCGATCTGCCGACGCAGGAGACGCGCCATCCGCGGCAGCATGGCGCTCGTCGCACCCCCGATGTGCGGGGAGACGAGCACGTTCGGCAGGGACCACAGCGGGTGGTCGGCGGGCAGTGGTTCGGGGTCGGTCACGTCGAGCGCCAGTCGGATGCGACCGCTCGTCGCGTGCTCCACCAGGGCGTCGGTGTCGGCGACGGGGCCGCGGGCGACGTTCACGACCAGGGCGTCGTCGGGCAGTGCCGCCAGGAAGCCGTCTCCGATCAAGCCGCGGGTGCTGTCGGTCAGCGGGACGACGACGATGACGATCTCCGCGTGCGGCAGGAGTTCGGGCAGTTCGTCGATGCCGTGGATCGGCCCCCGCTCGTCCTCCCGCGCGCTCGACGCCACCCGGGTGACCTCCACCTCGAACGGGAGCAGGCGCTCCTCGATGGCCGCACCGACCCCGCCGTACCCGATGAGGAGCACGCGGCGGTCGGCGAGGCTCGGGCGCTGGCTCTGCAGCCATTCGCCCGTCCGCTCGGCCCGCACGAAGTCGGGGATGCCGCGCTGCGAGGCGAGGATGAGCCCGACCGTGAGCTCCGCCGTCGAGGCCTCGTGGACGGTCGCCGCGTTGGCGAGGGTGATGCCCTCCGGGAGGAGGTCCGCGAGGCCGTCGTAACCGATCGACTGCACCTGGACGAGCTTCGGCGTCACCGCACCGACGTTCGCGAGCGGTTTGTTCGAGCCGAGGTACACGGGCACGACGAGGTCGATGTGCTCGACCGGCGGTTCGGTGCGCAGATCCCATTCGACGAACTCGACGCCCTCGGGGAGGGGTCCCTGCGACAGCACCTCCTCGCGCAGGTCGGCGGGCAGGCTGACGATGAGTGGAGAAGCGGTCATGCTGCGACGCTACCGGCTGACGGTCGTGGAGCCGGCAGGCTTGCGCGGCTCGTAGCGGGTCGGCTCGAAGGAACGGGCGACGAGGGCGCGCAGGGACTCGAGGTCGCCGTCGATGATCCCCACCGCCCTCGCCTGGACGAGGACGTTCCCCAGTGCCGTCGCCTCGACCGGGCCGGCGATGACGGGGATCCCCGCACGGTCGGCCGTCAGCTGGCAGAGGAGCGTGTTCTGGGATCCGCCGCCGACGACGTGGATCGCGCGCACCTGGACCCCGGACAGCTCGGAGGCCGTGTGGACGGCGTCCGCGAACGCCTGCGCCAGGCTCTCGATGATGCACCGGACGAACTCGGCACGGGACTGCGGGACCGCCCGCCCGTGCTCGGTGAGGAACCCGGCGATGCGCGCCGGCAGGTCACCGGGGGCGAGGAACCGGGGGTCGTTCGCATCGAACACCGAGACGGGTGCGTCGACCGCGGCGGCCTGGGCGATGAGCCCGGGGAGGTCGATCGTCTCGCCCCCGCGCTCCCAGGTGCGCACCGACTCGCTCAGGAGCCAGAGTCCCATCACGTTGTGCAAGAAGCGGGTGCGTCCGTCGACGCCGCCCTCGTTCGTGAAATTCGCCGCTCGACTCGCCTCGGTGAGGACCGGGCGTTCGAGCTCGACCCCGACGAGTCCCCAGGTGCCGCACGAGATGTAGGCGGCATCCGGGGTCGTCATCGGGACGGCGACGACCGCTGACGCCGTGTCGTGCGAGCCGATGGCGGTGACCGGGGTGGAGGAGGCTAGGCCGACCTCGGTGGCGACCGCCTCGAGGAGCGTCCCGATGCGATCGCCCGGCTGGACGATGGGCGGGAGGATCGTCGCCGGGATGTGGAGCCGCCCGAGGAGCTCGGTGTCCCAGGCGGTCGGTTCGCCGGCGCGGACGAGGCCGGTGGTCGACGCGTTGGTGGCCTCGGCGACACGGGCACCCGTCAGCCAGTGCGCGATGAGGTCGGGCACCAGGAGTGCGGTGTCGGCGACGTCGAGCATGCCGGCGTCGCGCTCGGTCGCGAGCTGGTAGACGGTGTTGAACGGCAGGAACTGCAGGCCGTTCACGCGGTAGAGGTCGGCGAAGGGGACCGTTCCGTGGACCGCCTCGACACCTGCAGCCGTCCGTTCGTCGCGGTAGTGGAACGGTGCGCCGAGGAGGCGCCCCTGCCGGAGGAGGCCGTAGTCGACCGCCCATGAGTCGATGCCGATGCTCGCCAGGTGCGGCTCCTGCTTCGCTGCGCCCGACAGCCCCGCGATGATCGAGCGGTACAGCTCGAGGATGTTCCAGTGCAGGCCGTCCGGCGTGCGGACGGGCGTGTTCGGGAACCGCGCGACCGGTACGAGGCGCAGCTCGCCGGGGCCGACGTGGCCGAGCATGACCCGCCCGCTCGTGGCCCCGAGGTCGACCGCCGCGACGGTGCCGCTCCGGCCTGCCGCGCTCATCGCAGGAAGGCCGCGGCCACGCCCGCGTCGACGGGGATGTGCAGTCCGGTCGTGTGGCTGAAGTCGCTCGTGCAGATCGCGAAGACCGCGTTCGCGACGTTTTCGGGGACGACCTCGCGCTTGAGGATGGTGCGCTGCGCGTAGAACTTGCCGAGGTCCTGCTCGTCGATGCCGTACGTCTTCGCGCGGTTCGCACCCCAGCCCGAGGCGAAGATGCCGGAGCCGCGGACGACGCCGTCGGGGTTGATGCCGTTCACCTTCACACCGTACTCGCCGAGCTCTGCGGCGAGGAGACGGACCTGGTGGGCCTGGTCGGCCTTCGTCGCGGAGTAGGCGATGTTGTTCGGGCCGGCGAACACGGAGTTCTTCGACGAGATGTAGACGATGTCGCCGCCGAGCTTCTGGTCGATGAGCACGCGTGCGGCGGCCTTCGAGACGAGGAACGAGCCCTTCGCCATGACGTTGTGCTGGAGGTCCCAGTCCGCCTCGGTGGTTTCGAGGAGCGACTTCGACAGCGAGAGACCGGCGTTGTTGACGACGAGGTCGAGCCCGCCGAAGGCCAGGACCGTCTCGTCGATCGCGGCCTGGACGGCTGCCTCGTTCGAGACGTCGGCGGCGATGCCGATCGCGACGTCCGTGGTGCCGAGCTCGGCTGCCGCGGCCTGCGCCTTCTCCAGTGAGAGGTCGGCGA
The DNA here is from genome assembly GCF_963518075.1 of uncultured Plantibacter sp. NCBI lineage: Bacteria > Bacillati > Actinomycetota > Actinomycetes > Micrococcales > Microbacteriaceae > Plantibacter > uncultured Plantibacter sp. The sequence continues at coordinate 163,775 of NZ_CAUQHZ010000004.1, read as the reverse complement.
TCGCGACGACCGCACCCTCCGCGACGAGACGCGTGGCGATGGCCTTGCCGATGCCGGATGCGGCACCGGTGACGAGCGCGATGCGGGTCGCGAGCGGCTTCGGTTTCGGCATCCGCTGCAGCTTCGCCTCCTCGAGCGCCCAGTACTCGATCGCGAACTTCTCGGCCTCGTCGATCGGCGCGTAGGTCGAGAGCCCCTCGGCGCCGCGCATGACGTTGATGGCGTTGACGTAGAACTCGCCGGCGACGCGGGCGGTCTGCTTGTCCTTACCGAAGCTGAACATGCCGACGCCCGGGACGAGGACGATGAGCGGGTCGGCACCGCGGATCGCCGGGCTGTCGGCCGTGGCGTGGCGGTCGTAGTAGGCCTGGTAGTCCTCGCGGTACGTCTCGTGCAGCGTGCCGAGACGCTCGATGACCTCCTCGACGCTCGCCGTGGCGGGCAGGTCGACCGTGAGCGGCTTCACCTTGGTGCGGAGGAAGTGGTCGGGGCAGCTCGTGCCCAGTGCGGTGAGGCGCGGGTGCTCCGCCGAGGCCAGGAAGTCGAGGACCTCGGGGCTGTCGGTGAAGTGGCCGACGACGGGACGGTCGGCGGAGGCGAGCCCGCGGATGGTGGGCGCGAGGGCCGCCGCCTTCGCACGACGCTCGGCCTCGGGGAGGGCCGCGTAGCCGTCGAGCGCCGGACCGAAGGGCTCGGGGCGGGAGTTCGCCTCGATGTAGGCGGCCGCGGTGTCGATGATCCACAGCGAGTTCGCCTCGGCCTCCTCGGAGGTGTCGCCCCAGGCGGTGATGCCGTGTCCGCCGAGGATCGTGCCGATCGCCTGCGGGTTGTCGGCCTTGATGGCGGCGATGTCGAGGCCGAGCTGGAAGCCGGGGCGACGCCACGGGACCCACACGACCTTGTCACCGAAGATCGTCGTCGTGAGCGCCGGGCCGTCGGCGGCGGTCGCGATGGCGATGCCGGAGTCGGGGTGCAGGTGGTCGACGTGGGCCGCGTCGACGAGGCCGTGCATGGCGGTGTCGATCGACGGGGCCGCGCCGCCTTTGCCGTGCAGGGTGTAGTCGAAGGCGGCGACCATCTCGTCCTCGCGGTCGAGGCCGGGGTAGACGTCCTGCAGAGCGCGCATGCGGTCGAGGCGAAGGACCGCGAGACCCTCGGGCTTGAGCGTGCCGAGGTCGCCGCCGGAGCCCTTGACCCAGAGGAGCTCGACCGGCTCGCCCGTGACGGGGTCGATCTCGGTGCCCTTCGCCGAGGTGTTGCCGCCGGCGTAGTTGGTGTTCTTCGGGTCGCTCCCGAGGCGGTTGCTGCGGGCGATGAGCTCGGCAGCGGTTGGGTTCACGGACATTCGCACTCCTTCGTCGGGGCACGTCCGTGCCCGATGTTCAATCGTGTTAAGTGTCACACGAAGTGACAGATCTCGCAATGGCGATGTCCCGATCTCAGGAGGGCCTCGGCGCGCTGCGGCCGTCGCGGAGCGACGCGCGGGTGACTCCTGAGAACGGGACGTGCGGGACCGGGTGCTCAGAGGAGTTCGACGGCGTCGCGGTAGGCGTCGAGCGCGGGGTTGGTGGGGTCGAGTTCCGTGACGAGGAGGTCGATGTCCGCCAGAGCGAAGCCGACCGCCATCGCGCGCTGCCCCAGCTTCGAGGACGCGGCGACGAGGATCGTCTCGTCCGAGGAGCGGGCGAAGGCCTGCTTGACCTGCGCCTCCTCGAGGGTGACCTCCGAACTGCCGACGGTCGGGTCGATCGCGGCGGCCGACAGGAAGAAGCGCCGGTAGAGCACCGACGACGCCGCCTGGCAGGCGATGGGGCCGATGAAGCTGTCGGTGCGCGGCTCGGCCTGGCCGCCGACGAGGATGGCCGTGACCTCGCGGTTCGCGCCGGCGAGGAGGAAGTTCGGGTAGGAGTTGGTCGCCACCGTGAGCGTCGACTCGCCGAGCAGTCGACTGATGCCGCCGGCCGTGCTGGAGGCGTCGATCGCGATCGCGCCGTCCGTCGGGATGAGTGACCGGAGCTTCTCGACGATGGCACCCTTCTCGCGGACGCCCGTCGCGGACCGCTCGGTGAAGGTCCTCGGGCGCAGGGTCGGGATCGCCCCGCCCCGGACGCGCCGTACCAGGCCGAGCTGCTCGAGGTCGGCGAGGTCGCGTCGCACGGTCATCGAGGACACGTCGAGCTCCGCAGCCGCGTCGTCGAGGCGGATGCTGCCGTCGCGTTCGAGGATCGCGGTGAGCCGGGTCCGCCGTTCCTCGGCGCCGAGCGTGCCGGTCGTGGCCATGCCGCCCCCTGTCCTTCGGTGTCGGACGTGTCCGTTCGTGTCCGTGTGAACAGGATGTCACAGCGGGGGATGTCGAATGGTCCTCAACTCGGGAGCACCCCGGCGCGTCGCCGACATGATGTGGCGTGGCGTGCGCGGCGCGCCACGAGCGTCCTGAGGTACGGACGAGTCAAAAATATATGAGCTTCTGGAACTTCTAGACTGGCGCCATGGAAATCACACACGAACCACTCCTCGCCGGTCGCGCGGCGATCATCACCGGAGGCGCCCGTGGGCTCGGGCTCGCGATGGCCACGGCGCTCGCCGAAGCCGGCGCCCAGGTCGCCCTCCTCGACCGTTTGGAGTCGGTGGCCGATGCCGCGTCGGTCCTCGATGCGCAGGTCTCGCCCGCGGTGATCGGGCTCCCGGTCGACGTCACCGACGAGGGGTCCGTGAACGCCGCGCTCGACCACGTCGCGGATACCCTCGGGACGCCCGACATCCTCGTCAACAGTGCCGGGATGACGCACGGTGCCCGCGCGATCGACACCGAGGTGGCCGATTGGGACCGACTCTTCCGGGTGAACGTCACCGGGACCTTCCTCGTGTCCCGGCAGTTCGCGCGACGCTTCGTCGCCGACCGTCGCGACGCGGGTCACCTCGCGAGCATCGTGAACGTGTCCTCGATGTCCGCCTTCGCCGTGAACGTGCCGCAGACGCAGGCCGCATACAACGCCTCGAAGGCCGCCGTCTCCATGCTCACGAGCAGTCTCGCGATCGAGTGGTTGCCGCTGGGGATCCGGGTCAACGCCATCGCGCCGGGCTACTTCGCGAGCGACATGACGCGCGACTTCGTCGCCGCCAATCCGGACATGGCCGAGGACTGGGTGTCGCGGATCCCGGCCGGCCGGATGGGTGAGCCGGACGAGCTCGGCGACCTCGTCGTCTACCTAGCCGGAGAGCGCTCCTCCTACGTCGTCGGGCAGAGCTTCCGGATCGACGGCGGGTACACGCTCATCTGACGGGCGATGACGACGACGGCCCGGAGCGCATCGGTGGAATGCGCTCCGGGCCGCTGTCATGCTGGGCCGTTCGGACTCAGCGCTGGGGCACCGTCGGGATACTCCGCGTCGTCTCCGCCTTCGCCAGGGCGTCCTGGTCGACCCGCATCAGGAACGTCACCGCGAACCCGACGAGATAGGTGCAGGCGAGCGCGATGACGGTCGCCGTGGTGCCGAAGGACGTCCAGAGCAGGGTGACGAGCAGCGACCCCACGAACTGGGAGAGTCCGGCGGAGAGGTTGAGGAGTGCGACCGCGCCGCCGCGGTGGTTCGGCTCGAGCGCCGGCATGAGCGCCGACAGCGGGACGTAGGCCGCGACCGCGAACCCGAACATGACGACGGCGATCCCCGTGAGCCAGGGGTTCGGCCCGACGACGAGCGGGATGAAGTAGAGCAGGAGCGTGGACGCGAACATGCCGAGGCTCCCGAACCAGCGGACGGTGCGGATCCAGCCGATGCGGTCGCCGAGGATGCCCCAGAGGAGGTTCGTGAACACCGTCACGATGTAGACGAGCCCCCACAGCTGCAGCCAGGTGCCCTGCTCGAAGCCGATGTCGCGGACGAAGACGATCGGCAGCATGACGATGAATCCGTAGAGCGAGATCTGGTTGATGACGCGCTGGAGCATGCCGTAGGCGAGCTGGACGTTCCGGAACGGGAGGCCGAGTGTGGTCACGAGGGTCTCGCCCAGGCCGCGGAGTGTGCGGGGCTCGGAGGTCTCCGGTCCCTTGCCGCGCACGAGGACGCCCGCGAGCACGCCGCCCACGGCGATGAAGGCGATCGCGCCCCACATGGTCTCGACGGCTCCGAACGCCGGGATGGTGAAGCTCGGCAGATAGGACCCGAACACGCCGACGCCGACCGAGTACGAACACCAGAACCAGCCCATCGCGGACGAGAGCTTGTCCTGCGGGGCGGCGTAGGAGATCCACACGACGAATCCGAACACGAACAGCGGGTAGGCGACGGCACGGATGGCGTACATCACCAGCATCATCGCGAAGTCGTGCTGCATGATGCCGAAGTACACGAAGCCGGCGTGGAAGACGATCCACCCCGCGGCGGCGGCGATCATGACGCGCCGTGGTCCGAAGTACTCGGCCAGCACACCGGAGGCGAACGCGCCGATCGCGACGATCAGGCCGTAGACGGTGAAGAGCGAGCCCACCTGGTCGGTGCTGAAGCCCTCGCTGGTGACGAGGAAGTCCGAGAGGAACGCCTGCTCGAGTCCGTCGCCGGTCATGAAGAAGGCGATCGCGACGTATCCCCAGAGCAACGGGCCGGACAGGCCGAGGAAGGCCTTCGGTGGTCGGGTGCCGGGGGATTCGATGCTGGGTGCAGGTGTGCCGTTTGGTGAGGACATGCTCTCTCTCCATTGAGGTGGGACGCGACGATGGCGCGTGGAACCAGGGGGAAGTCTGAGCAGAAAATATATCAGAGTGTGGCCTGACCACATCCGTTCGCCTCTTTCTGGGCAAACGAGGTTTCGTTCGCCCGGAAATGGGCGAACGAATCGCTAGGGAACGGCGTCGATGAGCGTCTCGGCGGCGCGACGAGCGTGCAGCGCAGCCTCGGGGGAGCCCGTGATGGCGGCGGTTGTCTGGGCGCCCTCGGCGAGGATCGCGAGCTGGGGAGCGAGTGATGCCGGCGCGCCGGCGTCGGCGACGAGGTCGGCGACGTAGTCCTGGAAGGACGCCTTGTGTTCGCGGGTGATGGTGGCGACCACCGGTGAGACGCCCCCGAGCTCCCCGAAGGCGTTGATGAATCCGCAGCCGCGGAACGAGTCGTCACTGAACCAGCCGGCCAGGTAGTCGTAGATCGCGAGGAGGCGGTCTCGGGGTGTCTCGGCGTCGTCGACGAGCGTGCTGACGCCGGTGGTCCAGAGCTCATGCCGGCGCTCCATGACCGCGAGGACGATGTCCTCCTTGCTCGGGAACTCCGAGTACAGGCGCTTCAGTGACACGCCTGCCGCCGAGCGCAGCTCGTCCATGCCGACGGACTGGATGCCCTTCGCGTAGTACAGGCGGTCGGCGGCGTCGACGATGATGTCGCGCACGGAGGCCGGTGTCGCGGGTGCGCTCGCCGGGCTCGGCGACGCGATGGTCATCGTCTGTTCGCTGGTCATTCCATCAGTGTACTTGCATTGAGAACGATCGTTCCCTATGCTGATGGACACCGAAGAGAACGATCGTTCTCAATTCGGGGCGTGGAACCGGGCGACGAGCCCGGACGCCGAAGACGAAAGGAATCGAACCATGTCGTTCATCACCGTCGGAACCGAGAACAGCACCTCCGTGGAGCTCTACGTCGAGGATCACGGCAGCGGCCAGCCCGTCGTCCTCATCCACGGCTACCCCCTCGACGGCTCCTCGTGGGAGAAGCAGACCGCGGCGCTCCTCGACGCCGGCTACCGCGTCATCACCTACGACCGCCGCGGCTTCGGCAAGTCCTCCAAGCCCACCGAGGGCTACGACTACGACACCTTCGCCGCCGACCTCAAGGCCGTCGTCGACGGGCTCGACCTCCACGACGCGGTCCTGGTCGGCTTCTCGATGGGCACCGGCGAGGTCGGCCGCTACCTCGGCACCTACGGCTCGGAGCGCGTCGCGAAGGCCGTCTTCCTCGGATCGCTCGAGCCGTACCTGCTGCAGACCGATGACAACCCGACGGGCGTCCCGCAGGACGTGTTCGACGGGCTCCTCGCTGCCGTCACCGACGACCGCTACGCGTTCTTCACGAGCTTCTTCGAGAACTTCTTCAACACGGACGAGAACCTCGGCTCGCGCCTGAGCGAGGAGGCGCTGCGGGCCAACACGCAGCTCGCCTACAACGCGTCGCCGTACGCGTCGGTCGCGGCGCAGCCGACCTGGCTGACCGACTTCCGGGCCGACGTCGCGAAGATCGACGTCCCGTCGCTCATCGTCCACGGCACCGGCGACCGCGTCCTGCCGATCGACTCCACCGGTCGCGTGTTCGCGAAGGCGCTGCCCTCCGCCGAGTACGTCGAGATCGAGGGCGCGCCGCACGGCATGCTCTGGACCCACTACCGCGAGGTCAACGAGCAACTGCTCGCCTTCCTTGCGAAGTAGTCAGCTCGGTCGGTTCGCAATTCAGGTCCGTCCCGGCGCGTCGGCGAACTCGGCCGGCGCGCCCGTGGTGACACGCCGCGCGCGTCCTGAGTTGTGAACGTCCGGATGTGGATGAAGCCCCGCGACCGGGTCGGTCGCGGGGCTTCCTCGTGCTCGGGTGTGCCTAAGCGCCCCAGCTCGCCTGCGTCCCGCCGACGCGCTCCTCGGCGATGTGCTGCTGGTAGCCCGAGGCCAGGTAGGCGCCGAACGGGTCGGCGGGCAGGCCGCGGCTCTCGCGCCAGGCGGCGAGCGGCCCGCGGACGTCGGTGTAGAACGCGTCCATGAGGATGCCGTTCGCGCCGAGCACGTCGCCGGCCTCCTGTGCCGCCGTCAGTGCGTCGCGGTCGACGAGCAGTGCGCGCGCGGTCATCTCCTGCACGTTCAGCACCGAGCGGATCTGACCGGGGATCTTGTCCTCCACGTTGTGGCACTGGTCGAGCATGAACGCGACCGGCGAGTCGTCGTCGAGGCCGCCGCCGCGGACGACCTCGTAGAGGATCCGGAACAGCTGGAACGGGTCGGCTGCACCGACGATGAGGTCGTCGTCGGCGTAGAAGCGCGAGTTGAAGTCGAACGATCCGAGCTTCCCGAGACGCAGGAGCTGGGCGACGATGAACTCGATGTTCGTGCCAGGCGCGTGGTGGCCGGTGTCGAGGCAGACGAGGGCCTGGTCGCCGAGCTGGGCCACCTGGGCGTAGGACGTTCCCCAGTCGGGGACGTCGGTGTGATAGAACGCCGGCTCGAAGAACTTGTACTCGAGCACGAGTCGCTGCTCCTCGCCGAGGCGGGCGTAGATCTGCTGGAGCGAGTCGGCCAGGCGGTCCTGCCGGCCGCGGATGTCCTGCTGGCCCGGGTAGTTGCTGCCGTCGGCGAGCCAGATCTTGAGGTCCTGCGAGCCGGTCGCGTGCATGACGTCGATGCAGGCGAAGTGGTGGTCGATCGCCTTCTGACGGATCACCGGGTTGCTGTGGGTCAGGCTGCCGAACTTGTAGTCCTCGTCCTGGAAGGTGTTCGAGTTGATCGTGCCGAGCGCGACGCCGTGGTCCTCGGCGTAGCGACGGAGCGCGCTGAAGTCGTCCACGAGGTCCCACGGGATGTGGAGTGCGACCTTCGGCGCGAGGGCGGTGAACTCGTGCACCTTGGCGGCGTCGGCGATCTTCTCCTCGGGCGTCCGCGGGGTGCCGGGCGTCGTGAACACCTTGAAGCGGGTGCCGGAGTTGCCGAACGCCCAGGAGGGGAGTTCGATGGCCTGCTTCTCGAGCAGGGGGGTGATGGTGTCGAAACTGGTCATGGTCACTTCTCTGTGCGTGTTCCGGTGGTCTTGGGCGCGTTCACGGCGCTGACTGCAGCATACGTGAATCGTTTCAATGATGCTACTCGTGCAAGGCGGCGAGCTGGTCCTCGAGGTGGAACACCTCGGTGAGCCGGAGGAAGCCCTGGTCGGGCGGGAGGTCGAGGTCGACGAAGAACTCACCCATCTCGGCCTGCCAGCGCGCGTTGACCTCGGTCTCGGCCATGCCGGCCTGGGCCGCTTCAAGGGAGGCCGTCTCGAAGTACCCGATGAGGAGGCCGTCGTCGCGGATGAAGAGCGAGTAGTTGTGCCAGCCGGTGTCGGCGAGGGCCCGCAGCATGTCCGGCCAGACGGCGGCATGGCGTTCGCGGTACTCCGCGAGGCGCTCGGGTTTGACCTGGAGCTGGAAGCACACGCGGTGCAGGGGTCGGGCACTCGTCATCGAGGCGCACCTTTCGGTTCGGTTCACGGACACTCTGAATCGATTCAGAGGATCGCAAGCAGCGTATCCGGGCGATCGGCCGCGGGTCAACGCACCGGCTGACCGGACGTCTGAAGATCTGGACAGGGTGCCTCGACCGTTCGGCGGTCAGGGCGCGCCCGTCGTCCGCGACGATCACCCCTGGACACCTCGGAGCCAACTCCCTAGCGTGGAACGCATGGCTGCCGATGATGCGCCACCCGATGCACCCACGATCGACGGTTCCGACGGTTCGGAGGAGACGACCGTCGCCTCGGAGAGCCCGCACTGGCGTCGCGACGTCGCGGTGTTCCTGTCCGGCCAGACGGTCTCGCTGTTCGGCTCGATGCTCGTGCAGTACGCGATCATGTGGCACCTCACACTCGAGACGAAGTCCGGTGTGGTGCTCGCGTTCGCCGCCGTCGCGGGATTCCTGCCGCAGGCGATCGTGTCGATCTTCGGCGGGGTGTGGGCCGACCGCATGAACCGCAAGCTGCTCATCATCGCGGCCGACGGCTCGATCGCCATCACGACCCTCGCGCTCGCGATCTTCCTCATCAACGGCGCCGCCGAGCTCTGGCTCATCTTCCTCACGCTCGCGATCCGCTCGGTCGGCGCGGGTATCCAGATGCCGGCGGTGTCGGCGCTCATCCCGCAGATCACGCCGACCGACAAGCTCATGCGGGTCAACGGCATCAACGGATCCATCCAGTCGGCCATGATGCTCGTCGCGCCGGCTGCAGCCGGCGCGCTGTACGCGAGCGCGTCGCTCGTCGCGATCTTCTTCGTCGACGTCGTCACGGCCGCCATCGGGATCGGGTTGCTGCTGCTCGTGCCGGTGCGCACACTCGTGCGCTCGGGCGAGCGTCCCGGCTATTTCGCCGACCTCACCGAGGGTGTGCGCTACGTCTGGCACCACGGCTTCGTGCGCTGGTTGCTCATCCTCTTCGCGATCGTGTTCCTGCTGGTCGTCGCGCCGTCCTACCTCACGCCGCTCATGATCGCCCGCTCCTTCGGTGACGAGGTGTGGATGCTGACCGTGAACGAACTCGCCTTCAGCATCGGCATGGTCGGCGGGGGAGCGATCATCGCGATCTGGGGCGGCACCAGGAACCGCGTGCTCCTCATCGTCGGGTCCTCGGTGGTGTTCGGGGCGCTGTCCATCGGGCTCGGACTCTCGACGAACCTCTGGGTCTTCTTCGGCTTCATGTTCCTGCTCGGGCTCGCGGTGCCGTTCTTCTCGACGACGTCGATGACCCTGCTGCAGGAGCGCGTCCAACCGGAGCGGCAGGGTCGCGTGTTCGGGTTCGTCGGCATCGTCATGGCGGTGTCGATGCCGCTCGGGATGATCGTGTTCGGGCCGCTCGCCGACGTCGTCTCCGTCGAACTGCTCCTCGTCGTCGCCGGGGTGCTCACCTTCGTGGTGCTCGCCGTCGCCGTGCTCGTACCGTCCGGTCGACGGGCGATGGCCGAGGTGACGAAGCAGCAGTGACCGCCCCGATCCATCGTCGGATCAAGGAAGCTGCGCCGAGTAGCCCTCGCGGAAGGTGGGGTAGCGGTAGGTGAACCCGGTGTCGCGGAGGGCGGCCGCCGTGATGCGCTTGCCGCGATGATGTTCGTCCGGCGTGCGTCCGGCGTCGTCGAGCGTCGGGGGAGCGACGCCGAGTCGATCGGCGAGGAAGTCGGCGACCGTCGACAGCAGGACCGGCTCCTCGTCGATGCCCGCCACGACCGGCGGGAGCGATGCCGCCGGCAGGTCGAGCAGGTGCACGATCACGGCAGCGGCGTCGTCGCGGTGGATGCGATTGGTCCAGCCGGAGGGCCGGGTGACACGGCCGTCGCGGACCTGGTCGACGAACATTGTGGCGGTCGGACCGTAGAGGCCGCCGAAGCGGATGGTGCTCGCCTCGGGCACGGTGGCGAGGACTGACTCCTCAGCCGCGAGCAGGGCGCGTGCGGTGCCAGTGGTCGGGACGGCCGGCGTGGTGTCGTCGATCGTCTCCCCGCCGTCCTCGCCCCACACCGCGGTCGACGAGACGAACAGGATGCGAGGCGGGGTGCCGGGCAGTGCGGCTACGGCTGCGAGGAGGTGCCCGACACCGTCGCGGTAGAGGGCGTCATAGGCCTCGACCGAGCGTGCCCGGGGCGCAAGGGCCACGACGATCGCCGTCGTGTCCGCAGGAAGGTCGGGGACGGAGGTCGTGAGGTCGCGGAGCTGGAGCGTGAAGCGCCCCTCGACCGAACCGGGCGCTGGGTTCGGCTCGGGGGCCGGGTTCGACTCGGGAGCCGTGCGCTTCACGCCGACGACGTCGTCACCACGGGCGAGGAGCCTCCCGGCGACGTCCGAGCCGAGCTGTCCGAGTCCCACGATCACGACGGTCATCGCTCCACCGTACCCGGCGCCAGGGGTGAGAATGGTGGGATGAGTGCTGCGGGGGAGTTCATGGACGCGGCGCTCCAATACGAGGGCGAGGGCTATCGCGCAGCGGACGTGGCCGAGCGGCTGGGCGACGGACTTCAGTCCTACGGGTCCTCGGTCGGTGCGGTCCGCGGCACCGTGCGGGACGCGCTCCGGAAGTTCCGCGGACTGGAGCACGACGAGCTGGCGGCCCTCGCCTCGGAGCTGTGGGCCGTGCCGGTCTTCGAGCGCCGGCTCGCCGCGATCGTCCTGCTGCAGTCGAGCGTCCCCGTGCTCAAACACACCGATCTGACGAGGATCGAAGGCTTCGTCCGCGCCGGTCGGGTGCCCGAGCTCGCCGACCCGCTGGCCACCGACGTCATCGGACCGCTCCTGGAGCGCCTCGACGGGACGCCCCGGACCAAGGCCGAGAGCGTCCTCGACCGCTGGATGCAGGACGAGCCGTGGTTGCGACGTGCGGCGCTGCTCGCCCCGATCCGCGAGCTCGGTGCGGGTGGCGGCGATGTCGATCGCGCCACCCGTCGGCTGGCCGTCGCCCTGAACGGCTTGCAGCGGCCGGCGCCGATCGCCGTGGTGGAGCCCGCGATGGAGCGTCTTCGCGCCGTGCTCTGATCCGTCCTGTCGCGAGGTCCGCGTTCGACTCAGAGACCGACGGCGCCTCACACCTGGCGGAAGTCGATCCCCAGCAGGCTCGCCGCAGCCCGGTAGTCCGCCGCCCGGTGCCCGAGCGATAGCGACCAGTGGTGCCCGATACCGGTCGCGCTCCACTCGTCCACCCAGACACCCGGGTCGCGCCCGAAGTCGACGCGGCTCGTCGTGTTGCCGATCGCGAGCAGCGGGCCCGGGACGACCTCGCCCTCCGAAGCGACGAAGGCGAGTGATCCGTCGCGGTCCTGCCCCAGCCCCAGCAGTGTGACGGGCCCGTGGCGCACGTCGAACTCGACGCTCACGCCCCAGCCGCGCTTGCCGTGGTAGACCCCGAGGCCGCGCAGCAGCGGGTCGCGGGAGCTGACGGCGAGGTGCGCCGGTCCGTCGTGTCCCATCTCGACGACTCCGTCCTCGAAGTCCAGCGCCTGGATCTCGCAGAACGACCCACCGGCGCCGACGACCTGGGTCGCGAGCTGCGCAACCGTCGTCCGCAGCTCGTACTCGCCGGTCGTGGGGACACCGCGAGCGGTGAGGAGGGACGCGCCGAGGATCATGCCGGCCCCGAGTCGCTCGTGCTGTTCGCCGTCGCGACCCCGGTGGTAGTAGGCGAGGCTGTCGAGCGCGAACTCGTCGACGAGCCGGTCGAGCCCGACCGACACCTTCGCTCCCCACGCGAAGTCGTCCTCGACCACCGTGTCGTCGAGGGTGAAGACCTCCCTGGCGAGGGCCATGCGGTCGGCGACCTCGGCATCGGTCACCTCGTCGACGAGGACCCGGAGGTCGTCGAACTCCACGACCTCGACGTGCGAGCCGAAGGTGGTCGGCAGCAGGGTGAGGTCGGTGGAGACGTCGAGCATGCCGGGGTAGACGTGTCCCATGAGGCCGTGGCGGGCGTGACGGAGGGCTGCGCGGACGTGCGCCGCCCGGATCCACTGCGAGATGCGGTCCCACGCCGACTCCTGACGCAGCCATCCCGACACCGAGCGGAACGGGATGCCGGCGCGACGGAAGACGTTGCCGACCTCGGGCACGGGGCACTGCCCGCAGTAGGCGAGCCAGGCGCCGGTGTCGAAGCTCGCGTGGTCCATCCGCTCGGTCGGCTGCAGGTCGATGACGAGGACCGGGGTGTTCGCGCGCTGGGCGATCGGCAGGACCATCGAGGAGGTGAGGTAGGTGGTGAGGAACAGGACGATGAGGTCGCAGTCCCCCTGTCGGAGCTGTTCCGCCGCGGCGTCGCCCTCCTGCGCGTCCGAGATGAAGCCGACGTCGACGACCTCGGCGTCCATCTGCTGGAAGCGTTCCGAGACGTACCGGGCCGATTCCTGGAGCTGGGGGAGCAGCTCCGGGAACTGCGGCCAGTAGGTACCGAGGCCGCCGGCGACGAGGCCGATGCGGGGCTTCCGCCGTGCCTTCGGAGTGAGGAGCGGGTGGACGGCTGCTGCGGTGTGGGTCATCGTCGATCCTTGGATGGGTGCGGGTACGGGAGTATTTAATCGATTAAATACTGGTGACGACTGTACCCGGGCGTCACCGCCGCGTCCAGCCTCGCCGCTGCTCAGGCAGGGATCGGAGCGGACTCGCGGACGACGAGATGCGGCTCGAGCGTCCGCGTGACATGCTCGTGTGCCGCGCGGTCGGCGCCCAGCTCGGCCAGGAGGATCTCGACGGCCATGCGCCCGAGCTCGTCCTTCGGCTGCTCGACCGTGGTGAGCGGCACCCGCCCGTCGGCCGCGAGCGCGAGATCGCCGTAGCCGACCACCGACACCTCGTCGGGCACCGCGAGACCACCGTCGTTCAACCCCCTGATGACGCCGAGCGCGAGCTGGTCGTTCGTGCAGAACACGCCGGTCGGACGCGGTGTCTCTGCCGCGATCCGACGGCCCGCGATGCGCCCCGAGTCGACGGTCATCTCGTCAACGGTGACCTCGCGGAGGTCATCGGGGTCGAGACCGGCCGCGACGAACGCGTTCCGGGCACCCTCGCGTCGATCGGCGCACTGCGGGATCGCCAGGTCGCCGTTCACGAGCACGATCGACCCGTCGGCGAGGGCGGGAGCATCGCGTCCGGCGGACACTCGGGCGGGATCGGCGAGCAGGTGCGCGACCGCGAGCTCCCCGCCGTGCACGTCGTCGATCGCGACGGAGCAGCCGGTGCCCTCGGGAGCGGTGCGGTCCATGAGCACGAGGCGGCTGCCGACCCGTCGCAGCTGGGCCAGCCGGGAGGCGTCGGCCGTCAACGGAGCGACGAGTGCGCCGGCAGCCCGGTGCTCGGCGAGCATCTCGAAGTGCCGGAGCTCGAGGTCCGGGTCGTCATGGCTCACGCAGAGCGCGACCGTGTAGCCGTGCTCGGCCGCGGCCTCGGTGACCCCGCGGGCGATCGTCGAGTAGAACGGGTTCGCGATGTCGGGGATGACGAGGCCGATGAGCCGGTTCGTGCCCTGCCGCAGGGTGGCGGCGGCGCGGTTGGGGACGAAGTCGAGTTCCTCGATCGCGGCGAGGACGCGCTCGCGCGTTGCGGGGGCGACGATCTCGGGGCGGTTGAGCGTGTTGGAGACGGTCGCGTTCGAGACACCGGCGAGTCTGGCGACGGCGGCGAACCCGATGTCGTGCTTCGCCATGCTGCCCTCCGATTCCACTCCGAGCGTACCCGGCGCGACCCTCGTCCCGTTCTCAGGACTCCTCCGGTGTGGTGGGACGATCTCCACCCGACACGCCGCGGAAGTCCTGAGAACGGTCCGGAGGCGACCGCTACGGGAGGGTGTGGCCAGCGGCGGTGAAGAGGCGGTACCACTCCTCTCGCGACAGGGTCACGTCGGAACCTGCGGCCGCTTCCTCGACGCGCGACGGCTTGGTGGTGCCGAGCACGACCTGGATGTTCGCGGGGTGCCGGGTGATCCACGCGGTCGCGATGCCGGACGGCGTCACGCCGTGTGCGGCTGCGAGCTCGTCGAGCACGTCGTTCAGCTCCGCGTAGTGCTCGCGGTCGCCGATGAAGACTCCCGTGAAGAAGCCTGCCTGGAACGGTGACCACGCCTGCAGGGTCATGCCGGTCAGGCGGCTGTAGTCGAGCATCCCGTTGTCGCGGTCGATCGACTGGTCGAGGCCCGCCATGTTCGCGGCGACGCCCGACGCGATGATCGGGGCGTGGGTGATGCTCAGCTGCACCTGGTTGACGATGAGCGGCTGCTCGACGGAGCCCTTCAGCAGCTCGACCTGCGCCGGCGTGTGGTTGGAGACGCCGAAGTTCCGGACCTTGCCCGAGGTCTGCAGGGCGTCGAACGCCGAAGCGACCTCCTCCGGCTCGACGAGGCTGTCGGGGCGGTGCAGGAGCAGGAGGTCGAGGTAGTCCGTCTTGAGGGCGGCGAGCGACTCGTCGACGGTGCGGAGGATGTGCTCCTCCGAGAAGTCGAAGAAGCCCGGGCGGATGCCGACCTTCGACTGGATGAGCACCTGCTCGCGCTCGGCGGCGGTGAGGGTGACGGCGTCGCCGAAGCGGCGCTCGCAGCCGTGACGCTCCGAGCCGTAGATGTCGGCGTGGTCGAACACGGTGACGCCGGCGTCTCGTGCGGTGTGGAAGAGGGTGCGGATCGCCTCGTCGTCGAGGGGCTCGATGCGCATGAGGCCGAGGACGATGCTGGACGCGGTCAGGTCGGTCTGGGGCAGGGGGATGGTCTTCATCCGACCATCCTGGCCGAACCCACCGATGGTCTGCCTAGGATTGACGACATGTTCGTGTTGTCGTTGCTGCTCATCGTCCTCACGATCATCGCGCTCATCGACGTGGTGGGTCAGCCCGAGCCCGTCGTACGCAACCTGCCCAAGATTGTGTGGGTACTGCTCATCGTCTTCATCCCGCTCATCGGCGTCGGACTGTGGTTCCTGCTCGGCAAGGACTGGTCGAACAGCCGCATCAGGTTCCCCGGGCGTCGGCCGCGCAGTGCGTCCCGTTCGAGCGGCTCCTGGGGTCCCGCGGCATCCTTGTCACCCTCGCCGTCCCAGCCCGACCGCGCGGTCAGCAGCACCGAGGAGCAGCTCGCGGCCCTCGAACGCGAGATCCAGGCCGCGGAGGACGCCGAGCGCATCCGCAAGCTGGAAGCCGAGCTCGCGCGGGACGACGACCGTCGCGACGAGCCCCGCTGACCGCTGCTGCGCACGACGCGGTCCGCACGACGGTCAGTCGAGGACGGCGACGAGGATCTCGGCACCGACGACGAGTCCGGCGACCACGAGGACGGGGACGAGCACCCAGTTCCGGCTCGGACGCAGTCGCGCCCCACGGGTGGTCCCCGCGTCGAAACGCGACGGACGCGGGGTGACCGGACTCATGCGGGCGATGCGTCCACCGAGCTTCGGGACGACCAGGTCGATGAACCGGAACAGCCGCAGCATCTCCGACGCGTCCCAGAGCCGGAAGCTCCCGCTCGTGGTGACGAAGAGGTTGTCGTCGACGATCTCGATGTCCCAGCGCCGGCCGTGGTCGATGAGGAGCGCCATGACGTCCGGGGTGAACACCTGCAGCGCCTCGACCTGGAAGTCGCGGGGGACGTAGAGGGCGAAGTGCCGGTCGAAGTCGCCTTCGAGGGAGACGAGCTGTTCGTGTTCGACGGTGCGTGCGATCCCGCGACGCGCGCCGCCGTTGTTGGCGACACCGTCGAGCAGCAGGTGCGGTGACCGCGTGGGCAGGGAGACGTGCACGAAACCGACCGAACCGCGGGTCTTGCCGGCACCGCCCGAGGCCGAACGCTCCGAGAGGGTCGCGTCGCCGATCGTCACGCCGACCGTCGCCGGCCCGGTCCGTCCGCGGATCCGTCGCCCCTCCGGACTGCGCAGCTGGTTCGTGACCGCGATGTGCAGGCCCGTGCCGAAGACGACGCCGACCGGTGGGGGAGGCGCACCGTTGGCCCGGTACTCCAGACCGTTGTCCGCGGCGAAGCGACGAACGCGGAGGAGGCGACGCTCGGTGAGCGGTTGCGTCAGGAGGAAACCGCCGAGGACGACCGCCAGCACGGCGACCACGGCGACGATGCCGGCGACGATCTCGATCCCGCTGCCGAGGCCCTCCCATCCGTCCGGGAGACGCAGCGGCAGGCTCGTGGCCGCCCACCAGAGGTACAGCCCGCTCGCGACGACCACGCCCGCGCCGACGGCGGCGTCGCGGAAGACCCAGGGCCGGTCGGCGACGACCTCCTTCCACGGGAGGTGCCGCGTCAGCGCGGTCGTGTCGGGCTCGGCGGTGGGAGACACAGCGTTCACGATATCGCCGCCATCGGATGCACGTGCGGTTCACAATTCAGGACGCGAACGGCGCGTCGCCCCCGGATCCGAGGGTCCGGGGGCGACGCGCCGAGGCCGTCCTGAATTGCGAACGGGTCAGAAGTCGTACTTGTCGATGTTCGACGCGTCGAAGGTGGTCGGCGGGCCGACGATGACGGTGCCGTCGGCGCCGACCTCGCGCTCACCGAGGTCGCCGGCCTCGAAGGTGTCGCCCTCCTTGCCGGTGATCGTGCCCTCGGCGAGTGCCTTGCCGGCGAACGCGGCGACGTAGCCGAGCTGAGCCGGGTCCCACAGCGCGAACGCGGTGACGGTGCCGTCCTTCACGAACGGACGCATCTCGTTCGGGAGGCCGAGGCCGGTCAGCGCGACCTTGCCCTTGTACTCCGAGGTGGAGAGGTAGCGGGCGGTCGCGGCGATACCGACCGTCGTGGGCGAGATGATGCCCTTGAGGTTCGGGTGCGCCTGGAGCAGACCCTGGGCCTCCTGGAACGACTTCGTGTCGTCGTCGTCACCGTAGACCTTGGCGACGAGCTTGATGTCCTTGTAGTCCGGGTTGGAGGCGAGCTCCTCCTCCATGTACTTGATCCACTCGTTCTGGTTCGTCGCGTTGGCCGTGGCCGAGAGGATCGCGATCTCGCCCGAGCCACCGATCTGCTCCGAGATGAGCTTCGTCTGGATCAGGGCGACGTCCTTGGCGACGACCTGTGAGATGAAGACGTCGCGGCAGTCCTTGCTGGTGTCGGAGTCGAACGCGACGATCTTCGCGCCGCCGTCGCGGGCCTCCTTGAGGGCGGGGCAGACGGCGTCGGGGTCGTTCGCCGCGATGACGATGACGTTCGTGCCGGCCTGGGTCTCGGCGTTGATGAAGGACACCTGGCTGGACGCGCTCGCCTCGAGCGGGCCGACGACCTCGGTGGCGCTGAAGCCGGCCGCCTTCGCGCCGTCCTTGCCGCCGCCGAGCACGACGTCCGTGTACGGGTTGTTGAGCTGCTTGGGGATGAAGGTGATGCTCTCCGCGGCACCGCCGCCACCACCTGATCCCGCGGAGTCGCCGGTGGCGCACCCCGTCGCGATCAGCGCGAGGGAGGCTGCTGCGGCGATGAGGGCCGCTGCGCGACGGGCCGGACGGCCTGCTGCGCGGTTTCGAATCGACTGCATTGTCTGTTCCTTTCTGGATACGCCTGGTGCTGTGGCGTGGGGTGCCCCGAGGGCTGCGCCGATCGGGAGATCAGTGCTGGGGCAGGCTGCGTCGGATCCGTCGGTGGTGGTTCCACTGCTTGACGGATTCGAAGATACTGGGGCCGACCACCGAGGCGATCAGCAGGGTCCCGGTCACGATGATGAGGACGACGTCGGAGACGCGGCCGAGCCGGAGCGCGTAGTTGATGGTGCCGATGAGCAGCACACCCGCGACGACGCCCGGGATGGAACCCCTACCGCCGAAGATCGAGACGCCGCCGAGGAGCACTGCCGCGATGACGGCGAGTTCGAGCCCGGAGGCGTTGTCGCTGCGGGCGCTCGAGTAGCGGAGCGTCCAGAACACCCCCGCGAGGGCGGAGACGCCGCCGGTCGCGACGTAGAGCCAGAACTTCGAGCGGGCGACCTTGATGCCGACGAAGCTCGCCGCCTCCGTGCTGTACCCGAGCGCGTAGAGCCCGCGGCCGAAGGGGGTCAGGTGCAGGATGACCCCGAAGGCGAGCACGACGACGAGGACCCCGACCATGACCACGGGGATGCCGGTCGAGCCGATCTTCGACGTGAAGAACGCGGTGAGCTCGGGTGGGAAGTTCGCGACCGCGTTGTCGCCGATCACGACGAGCGCGAGACCGCGGAACAGCGCGAGCGTGCCGATCGTCACCGCGAGCGACGGGAGTCCGACCACCGCGATGAGGAAGCCGTTGAACGCGCCGGCGACGACTCCGACGAGCAGCCCGATGAGGAGGACGACCCCGATGTCCATCCCGCCGCCGGCCCACAGCACACCGATGACGGCGCTCGTGAGGCCCGCGGTGCTCGCGACGGACAGGTCGATCTCGCCGGTGATGATCACGAGCGTCATCGGCATCGCGATGAGGAGGATCGGGATCACGTCGAGGAGGAGGAAGCCGACGGTGACAGGGGAGGCGAACCGCGGGATG
The DNA here is from genome assembly GCF_963518075.1 of uncultured Plantibacter sp. Classification (NCBI taxonomy): domain Bacteria; kingdom Bacillati; phylum Actinomycetota; class Actinomycetes; order Micrococcales; family Microbacteriaceae; genus Plantibacter; species uncultured Plantibacter sp. Next base: position 145,098 of record NZ_CAUQHZ010000004.1, on the reverse strand, counting down.
AGCAGGCAGGCGCCGATGACGACGACGAGCAGCGCGTAGATCATGATGGCGTCGCGGCCGAGCAGGATGCGCGAAGCGCCGGTGCGGCCCTTCGGTTCGGCCACGAGCACGCCGGTGGTGTCGGTGCCGAGCGGGCCGGAGCCCTTGGTGAACGGAGCCTTCGGGGCTGCCGGGGTCTTCAGATCAGACATCGCGTGCCTCGCTCATTCGCAGTTTCTTGGCCGTACGGAGGCTGGCGACGCGGTCGATGACGATCGCGGCCAGGATGAGGATGCCCACGATCGCCTGCTGCCAGAACTTGTCGACGCGTAGGGCGGTGAGGGCGCTCGTGATGGTGGTGAGGAGGATCGCGCCGATCGCGGCCCCGGCGACGGAGCCGCTGCCGCCGAAGATCGCGACACCACCGACGACGGCCGCTGCGACGACGTCGAGCTCCATGCCCGACCCGGTGGTCGCGCCGACCGAGTTGAAGCGGGAGGCGTAGAGCACGCCGGCGAGTCCGGCGAGCAGGCCGTTCGCCAGGAAGGCGAGGAACACGCGGCGGCCGACCGGGATGCCGAACAGCTTCGCGGCGTCGGGGTCCGACCCGATCGCGTAGAGGTCGCGGCCGGACCGTGCGCCGGCCATGTAGACGGCGACGACGACCACGACGAGGATCGCGATGAGGGTGATGACCGGGAAGCCGAGGACGGTGTCGACGGACAGATTCCCGAACGCGTCGGGTCGGTCGTCCGCGAAGTACTGCGTGCCACCGGCCCACGCGTTGTTCAAGCCTCGGTAGATGTAGAGCGTGCCCAGGGTGATGACGAGGGCGGGGACCTTCGCGATCGTGACGAGCGCACCGTTGATCGCACCGAGCACCGCGCCGAGCAGCATCGCGATGGCGAACACCGCGATGATCGGCAGCTGCGGCATCGTCGCGAACATCGTGCCGGTCGCGAAGGCGACGAGCCCCAGGATCGAGCCGACGGACAGGTCGACGTTGCGGGTGATGATGACGAGCGCCTGACCGACGGCGAGGATGATCATGATCGTCGCGTTGAGGAGGAGGTCCTTCACCCCCTGGGCAGACAGGAACAGCGGGTTCGCGAGGTAGGTCACGAGCACGAGGACGACGAGGGCGACGGTGACCGGGAGTTCCCGGAGTCGCATGATCGACGCGATCGGGTTCGTCGTGCTCTCGGTCGCGACGGTGACGGGGCCGCCGCCTCCCGGCTTGGTGGTGGTGTCGGTCATCGTGCGCCTTCCAGGGAACCGGTGGCCGCGTGCATCACGGTCTCCGGGGTCGCTTCTTCGCGGGTGAGCTCGGCGGTGATCCGGCCCTCGTGCATGACGAGGACACGGTCGGCCATGCCGAGGACCTCGGGCAGTTCGGAGGAGATCATGAGGATCGCGATGCCGCGACCGGCGAGTTCGGAGATGAGGCGGTGGACCTCGCTCTTCGTGCCGACGTCGATGCCGCGGGTGGGCTCGTCGACGATGAGGAAGGTCGGTTCGGTGGCGAGCCACTTCGCGAGGACGACCTTCTGCTGGTTGCCGCCGGAGAGGGTGGAGACCGCGTACTCCTGGGAGCCGGTCTTCACCTGGAGGCGGGCCGACCATTCCTCGGCCGCCTCGCGTTCGCGGCGGCCGGAGATGATCCCGAACCGCGCGAGCCGGTGGCGGAGGGTGAGGGTCGCGTTGCGGGCGACCGACAGGTCCATCACGAGACCCTGCTTGCGGCGGTCCTCCGGGACGAAGCCCATGCCGGCGTCGATCGCCGCCTGCGGGTCGCCGGCTTTGACCGGCTTGCCGTCGAGCGTGACGCGTCCGGTGTCGTAGGGGTCGATGCCGAAGACGGCGCGGGCGACCTCGGTGCGCCCGGCGCCGACGAGTCCCGCGAGGGCGACGATCTCACCCGAGCGCACCGTGAACGAGATGTCGGAGAAGACACCGGCGCGCGACAGCCCGTCGACGGTGAGGACCGCGTCGCCGATCTCCGCGTCCTGCTTGGGGAAGAGGGCGGCGATGTCGCGACCGACCATCTGCCGGACGATCGCGTCGACCGTCGTCTCGCTCGTGACGTGCGTGGCGATGTAGCGGCCGTCGCGCAAGACCGTGATGCGGTCGCACAGCGCGAAGACCTCCTCGAAGCGGTGGGAGATGAACATGATGCCGGCGCCCGCGTCGCGCAGGGAGCGGGCGACCTGGAAGAGGCGGTCGACCTCGACGCCGGAGAGCGCGGCGGTCGGTTCGTCCATGATGAGGACCTTGGCGTCGAGCGAGATGGCCTTCGCGATCTCGATGATCTGCTGGTCGGCGATCGACAGGCCCTCGGCGACGCGGTCGGGGTCGATCTGGACGCCGAGGCGGTCGAACAGGGCGCGGGCGGCCTTCCGCATGGCGCCCGTGCTGATGAGGCCGAGGCCGTTCTTCGGCTGGCGGCCGATGAAGATGTTCTCGGCGACGGTGAGGTCGGGGAACAGGGTCGGCTCCTGGTAGATCACGGAGATGCCCGCGGCCTTGCTGTCGGCGACCCCACGGAAGGCGACGGGCTTCCCCGCGAGGGTGAAGTCGCCGGCATCGGGGGTGTAGAGCCCGGCGAGGATCTTCACGAGCGTGGACTTCCCGGCGCCGTTCTCACCGACGAGCGCGTGGATCTCGCCGGCCTCGATCCGGATGGTGCCGTCGGCCAGGGCGACGACGGGGCCGAAGGTCTTGGCGGCTCCGATGAGGGAGAGCGCCGGCTGGGCGCTGCGCCCGGCGGGCTCGGTGCGCGCCGGCTGCGCTGGATGGTCGATCGTCATTGAGGGTCCGTTCCTCCACGGTGAGGGGCTTGCTCCCGGCGAGATGTGAATCGATTCAGGGTCGGGAGCACCTGCACTGTATGGCCGCCGGATCGCGGGCGGCAAGGCGAAGCGGTCGTTCCTGACAGGACCTTCAGAAACGGTGCCCAGGTCGGCTCGCCTAGGCTGTGGATGCTCGATGGCGAAGGAGGACGACCGTGCGGATCCTCGTCGTCGATGACGAACGCGAGATGGCTGGCCTCCTCTCCCGCGGTCTCGGGTCGGACGGCCACGACGTGACGACCGCGTTCGACGGCCCGACCGCACTGGACCTCGCGCGGCAGGCGGTCGCGCCGGCATCCGGTGGCGACGCGGGCTTCCAGGTCGCGGTCGTCGACGTCATGCTCCCGGGGCTCTCCGGATTCGCCGTCTGCCGCGAGCTCAAAGGCCTCGACCCGACGCTCGCGGTGATCCTGCTCACGGCGCGCGACGCAGTGGACGACCGGGTCCGAGGGCTCGATGCGGGGGCCGACGACTACATGATCAAGCCGTTCGCCTTCGCCGAGCTCGCCGCCCGGATCCGCGCGGTCCGGCGGCGGGACGCGCTCACCGTGCAGCCGCGCTTGGAGGTCGGTGGGCTGACGCTCGACCTGCACCGGCACCGGGCACGCGTCGGTGACCACGACGTGCCGCTGAGCGGGACCGAGTTCGATGTCCTCCGGGTGCTCGCGACCGAGCCGGGCGTCGTCGTCTCCCGGGCGGCCATGCTGCGGGAGGTCTGGGAGACCTTCGACAACATCGACCCGAACGTCGTCGACCAGTACATCAGTCGTCTCCGTCGCAAACTCGACCTGGCGGAGGCGGGCGTCCGCATCGTGACGAGCCGCGGCGTGGGGTTCTCGCTCGTCGCCGCAGGGAGCTGACGGCGTGTCGTCGGACCGTCGCCGGTCGACGCGGCACCACGGCATCCGCACGCGGATCGCCGGGGGCAGTCTGCTCATCGCCGTCGTCGTGTCGCTCTTCGCCGGGCTCGCGATCAACGCCCAGCTGGAGCGCATCGTCCGCGACGGCACCGTGCAGGCGCTCCGCAGTGACGGCGCGCAATACGTGTTCGCGCTGCAGGCGAGACCCGACGACCCGCTCCAGGGGCCCGGCCTCGGGACCCGCATCGCCGTCATCGCCCCCGACGGCTCCATCCCGGTCTTCAGCCTGCCGACGACGCTCGCCGCGCCGCTCCCAGCGCTCGCTGCGACGCGGGAGGTCACCACGGTCGACGCCGGTGCCGCCACCTACATCCTGTTGTCACAGCCCGTGACCGTCGGTGGCGACACCTGGTACGTCATCGCCGGGCGCGACGAGGCCGAGGAGACGACCGTCCTGGTCCAGATGCGGCTCCTCCTCGTCGGGTCCTTCGCGCTCCTCGTCCTCGGTGTGGCGGCCGGCGGGTGGATCCTGACGACGGTGTCGCTCCGGCCCGTCACCCGGCTCCGGGTGAGTGCGCAGAGTCTCAGCGAGCGGTCGACGGACGAGGTGCTGCCGGTCGGCCGTGCCGACGACGAGATCGCGCAGCTCGCGATCACCCTCAACGACCTCATCGAGCGGCTGCGGGCCTCGGCCGACCGCGAACGGCAGCTCGTGTCCGACGCGAGTCACGAGCTCCGGACGCCGCTCGCGATCCTCCGCACCCAGCTCGAACTCGCGCGCCTCGAGGACTCGTCGCGCGAGCAACTGCTCGCCGACATCGAGGGGGCCGAGCGCAGTGCGACGCGGCTGTCGGCGCTCGTCACCTCGCTGCTCGAGTTGTCCCGCATCGAGGCGGCGACGCCGGAGGAGCGGACGAGCGCGGCCAGGCTGGAGGCCGACGTGCTCGAAGCGGTCGAGCGCGCACGGTTCCGGGTCGCCTCGGACGACGCGCTGGCCGGGATCGAGGTCGAGTACGTGAGTGCGATCGCCGAGAGCGGGCCGGGGGACGGCGCGGCGGTGTACGCCGTGCGCGCCGACGAGGTCGGCCGGGTCGTCGACAACCTCGCAGGGAACGCGCTGCAGGCGTTCACCGAGCACGGGGGTGCTCCGCGCCGGGTGTCGGTCATGCTCGACGACGACGGTGGTCAGCTCACCCTGCGGGTGTCGGACAACGCCGGGGGGCTCGACCCGGCCTTCGAACCGCGGGCGCTCGAGCGGTTCAGTCGCTCGGACGCGACGCGGTCCTCCGGGCACGGTTCCGGTCTCGGGCTCGCGATCGTCGCCGCCATCGCGCGCAACGCGGGTGGGGAGATCGTGCTCCGCAACCGTCCCGGCCACGGTCTCGAGGTCGTCGTCACCCTGCCCGTCGCGTCGGCCAGGCCGGGCGATCCCGCCTGATCGTCGCCCGTTCTCAGGAGTTGTCCGGTGTGTCGGGGTCGGGGGCGCCGCGCCGGGGAACTCCTGAGTCGGGGACGGAGACGACCGGGGACAGCCGACCGCGCGGGCGCGAGGAGGCCCTGCGTGCAACAATGAGCCAGCCCGTCCGGCGTCACCCGGCGGGCCCGACAGGCGAAGGGGAGCCGTGAGCGCGAGCGTGAAGGACGTCGCGGCGAGAGCCGGCGTCTCGGTCGGGACCGTCTCCAACGTGCTGAACCGCCCCGAGAAGGTCTCGCCCGTCACGGTCGACCGCGTCCACGCGGCGATCGACGAGCTCGGCTTCGTCCGGAACGACGCGGCCCGCCAGCTCCGGGCTGGTCGCAGCCGCAGTGTCGGCCTCGTCGTGCTCGACGTCGGCAACCCGTTCTTCACCGACGTCGCCCGCGGCGCCGAGGATCGAGCCGATGCCGAGGGATGGTCCGTCCTCCTCGGCAACAGCGACGAGAGCGTCGACCGCGAGCGCGCCTACCTCGACCTCTTCGAGGAGCAGCGGGTCGCCGGCGTCCTGATCACCCCGCTCGGCGACGATCTCACCCGGCTCAGCCGGCTGCGCGACCGCGGGACGCCGACGGTCCTCGTCGACCGGCAGACCGATGACACGAGCTTCTCATCGGTCGCCGTCGACGACGTCGCGGGCGGGCGGCTCGCGGTCGAGCACCTCATCGGACTCGGTCGGCGTCGCATCGCGGTCGTGGGCGGTCCGTCTTCGCTCCGTCAGGTCGTCGATCGGCTCGCCGGTGCGCGCCAGGCGGTCGATGCAGCCGCGGCAGGTGGTGCCGAAGTGACCCTCGAGGTCGTGGAGACCACCGCGTTGACGGTGCTGCAGGGCCGTTCCGCGGGCGAGACCATCCGGAACCGTCCTCGCGACGAGTGGCCCGACGCGGTGTTCGCGGCCAACGACCTCCTCGCGATGGGGGTCCTGCAGGCGTTCAGCATGCTCGGTTCGGTGCGCGTGCCGGACGAGATCGCGCTGATCGGGTACGACGACATCGACTTCGCGTCGGCGGCGGTCGTCCCACTCTCGTCGATCCGTCAGCCGAGCGCGCTCATCGGCCACACCGCCGTCGAGCTCCTGCTCCGTGAGGCGGACGCTGGCGCTCGACGCGTGCCCGAGCAGATCGTCTTCCAACCGGAGCTCGTCGTCCGGCAGTCGACGGTCGGCGTCGACCCGGCCTGAGTCTGGTGCCACCCTGCGTCACGCCGGGTGGTCGGGGACCCACGGGTCGATGAGGCGGAGACCGACACCCGCGAAGTCGCGCGTGTTCCGCGTCGCGAGCGCGGCGTCGGAGGATCGCGCGATGGCCGCGATGATCGCATCCTGAGGTCCGATCGGGTTGCCGGAGCGGCGTCGCGTCGTCATGAGCTCCGCGTAGTCGAGCGCGGCTTCCGCAGAAAAGGGGAGGACGCGTCCTGCGAAGTCGGCATCGAGCACGGTCGCCACGGCCCCGACGAGCGCCGATCGGCGAGCGCCTGCAGGGAGGCGCAGGGCTCCTTCGAGGAGCTCGGCAGCGGTCATCGCCGTGAGGTGGAGGGCGGCCTCGTCTTGCCGATCGAGCCACCGGACCACCGTCGGGTCGGGCCGTGGTCTGAACAGTTCCGAGACGACGTTCGTGTCGAGGATGATCACCTCGGGGTCTGGTCATCCGCGTCGGCGCTCGCAGCGTCCTCGAACGGATTCGGTCGGACGGTCGTGGTGCGCTCGGGCAGTTCGATGACGAGTTCACCGTCGAGGTGGAGGTCGACGAAGCGCTGATGAATACGCTCCGCCAGCCCGGGTCGGTCGATGTCTGCGGCCGAGGCGGCGCGGAGGTCTTCAGGCGTCGTCGTCCTGACAGCCGCGGCGAGGATCGCCCGGATCTCCGCTTCCATGGATCGTCCGTGCAAGGCGCCGAGCTGTTGCAGACCGCGCTTCGTGTCGTCGTCGAGATTGCGGACGGTCACTGTGGGCATGTCGTCACCTCTCGTGGAAATGGAGTGCTAGCACGATGCTAGCAGAACAGTGGGTCCGGCTTCATCGGTCCTCCACAGGCCACGCCGAGCGGAGGTTCCTTTCAGGGAGGCCCACGTAGGGTGGCCGTTTCGCCTTCCTCGGATCGGGCAACCGGTCGACCGCGGTCATCGAGGGACGGCTCTGCCGAGGCGATGCTGCACCCACCGAGCATGAACCGAGCGCGCCCCCGACGCGACCGAGACCCAGGACGGTACCCCGCACATGACCAGCACCACCCCTGCCCTCGAGCGCCGCGACCCGAACACTCCGGCCGCGACCCTCGCCCGGACCGGCGGCCGCCACGTGGCCCTCAGCCCGCGGGCCGCCCGTCGCGCGGCTCGCCTCGAGGACGCCAGCTGGACCGCCTCCGCCGAGGAGGAGCGACGTCACGTCGACCTCGTGCCCACCAAGCGGCCCTCGGCCCCACGCGCCAAGAGCTCCTTCGCGAAGCGCGCCAAGCCGTTCGCCACGTTCGGCGTCATGACGCTCGCAACCGGGCTCTTCGTGTCGGTGTCACTGCCGGCGGCCGCTGCCGGCGTCGACGTCGATGCGGCCACCGGTGGCGCGATCCCGTCTGCGGCGACGATGCAGTCGGTGTCGTACTCCGTGCCGTCGACCGCAACCGATGTGCCCTTCGTGCGCGACGGCTATGGCGCGACCAGCCAGGAGGAGGTCGACGCCGCCTCGGCCGCCGCCGCAGCTGCTGCAGCCGAGGCGGCCGCGAGTGCATCCGCCGCCTCCTCGTCGTCCGCGTCGGCTTCGGCGGGGCGCACCTACGCGGCCCCAGCCGTCGCACGATCCGGCGAGGCGATCCTCGCCTACGCGGCGCAGTTCGTCGGTGTCGTCCCCTACGGCAACGGCAACGACCCGTCCGACAGCTTCGCCTGCGACGGCTACGTGCAGTACGTCTTCGCGGCGTTCGGTGTGTCCCTGCCTCGCGGTGCCGGTGCGCAGGCCGCATCGGGCGTGCAGATCTCGGCGTCGGAGGCCGTCGCCGGTGACCTGCTCTACTGGCCGGAAGGTCACATCGCTATCTATGACGGCGCGGGCGGCATGTACGACTCTCCCGACTGGGGTCGCTACGTCCAGCACCGTCTGACGATCTGGGGAGATCCGGTCTACATCCGCATTCCGTAGACAGGACCGTCGTCTGCAACTCCTGCTCGACCGGCCATCGGCGAGCAGCTCGGCCCGGTTCGGGCTGCCGTGTCTTCGGTGTGAGCCCGTCGAGCAGGAGTTGTGCGCAGGCCGCTCGGGGATAGCGTGGACAGATGACCGAGTCGCACGCGAGCCCGACGTCCGAAGCGCCTGGCAATGAGGCCTCCGCGCCTCCGATGCCGCAGGCGGACGTACGCGGCTTCGAGACCTCCCTCGGCACGATCCTGGGGCGGGTCGATGGCGCGGTGGTGCGAGCTCGCGGCATCCCGTACGCCCGCGCGGGTCGCTTCGAGGTGCCGGAGTCGACCGGTCTTCCCGTCGGCTCCGACGGCGATCCAGTGCCGTTCCGGGCCTTCGAGCGGGCGCCTGCTTCACCGCAGCGCTCCTCGCGAGTGCTCGAGGCCGTCCTCGAGGGCGCCGGTGAGGGAATGGTCGACTCCGAGGACTGCCAGGCGCTCTCGATCACGATCCCTGCGGACGTGCGCCCGGACGAGTCGCTGCCGGTGATGGTGTGGATCCACGGTGGTGCCTACGTCACGGGTGCCGGCGACCTCGACGTCTACGATCCGATCAGCCTGGTCGTCGAGCAGCGGGTCATCGTGGTGTCGGTCACGTACCGGCTCGGGATCCTCGGCTTCCTCGGTGACGGCGAGACGCTGCCGGCGAACCTCGGCCTGCTGGACCTCGTCCTCGCGCTCCGGTGGATCCACGAGCACATCGGCGCGTTCGGTGGCGATCCGGCGTCGGTCACGCTGTTCGGGCAGTCGGCGGGCGGCGATGCGATCGCGCACCTCATGATCAGCGACGGCACCGCGGGACTCTTCCAGCGGGCAGTCATCCAGAGCGCGCCCCTCGGCATCAGCAGTGGGCGCGCCAAGATGGCGAGCGCGATGATGCGAGCGGCGGGCAGCCCGACACGGGACACGCCGGTGGTCGAGTTGCTGGCGCTCGAGGAGCGGGTGGAGCGAGCCGCTCGTCGGTTCGGACTGCGCGGAGGCATGGCGTTCGGCACCCAGTACGGTCACGCGCCGCTTCCGGCGGAGGCCGACCGCGACACCGCCTGGCGTGAGGTGGCGTCGCGCATCGACGTGCTCATCGGCTCGACGACGGAGGAGACCCGGTTGTACGTGCCGCTCATTCCGGCCTTCGCCCGCATGACCTCGGCGCCGCTCGTCGGTGACCCCATCCGGCGGGCGCTCGTCGGCGCGACCACGCACGTGACCTACACCCGCGACGCCCGGAAGTTCGTCGAACGGCATCGGGCGTCGGGTGGTCGGGCCACGCGGTACGAGCTCAGCTGGGCGCCGCCCGGCAGCCCGTACGGCGCGTCGCACGTGACCGACCTGCCGCTCCTGCTCGGGACCGAACGATCGTGGAGCCGGACGGCGCTCATCGGCTCGGCGACCTGGGAGGAGGTCGATCGACGCGGACGTTTCCTGCGTCAGATGTGGGCCGACTTCGCGCGTGACGGCGTCCTGGCCGCCGACGCGACCGCAGGCCTGAGCGACGTGGTGACGCTTGACCGCTGAGCGTACTTCCGGACGCTGATGCCCCGAATACCCCATCTGTGAACAGATGTAATTGTGTACACAGTTTGATACCATCGGGCGATGAACACAATCACCCACTCCCTCTCGACGCGAGAGCTTCGTGAAGGCCTCGCAGACGTCTTCGGGCGGGTCGGCTATGCGCACGAGCGGATCGGTGTGACGAGGCACGGGAAACTCGCGGCTGTGGTCATCAGTGTTGAGGACCTCGAACTGCTGGAGTCTTTCGAGGCGGCACGAGACGAGGCGGAGCTCCGGGCGGCTCGGGCTGAAGACGACGGAACCCGCGTTTCATTCGACGAGCTGCGCGCCGAGCTCGACGCTTGACGAGGTACGTGGTCGAGTTCACCTCCGCTGCCGCTCGTGAGTTCAGGAAACTCGATCCCCCGTTGCGGCGACGGCTGCTCCTCGCCATCGGTGAGCTGGAGGCCGACCCCCGACCGACTGGTGTGCGCAAGCTGGATGGATTCGACAACGCGTGGCGGATTCGGGTCGGCGATTACCGCGTCCTCTACGAAATCCTCGACGACGTCGTGTTGGTGACCGTCTTCAGGATCGCGCACCGTCGCGAGGTCTACGACCGCTGAGCGCGCGGTGGGTGGCTCCTGCTGGAGACCAGTGCCAGGCACGCGCGGGCGTGCGCCCGTGCTGCATCCGGCGTCGGCGCAGCGGCCAGGCCGAGCAGCCTGCGTCGATGCGGTTCGCCGAGGAGCAGCGTGTAGAGCTGCTCCGCCCGCTCGCCGACATGGCCGGAGAGGAACGCGATCGAGCGGGCCGGGCCGGCCGCGTAGAAACCGGCGGCGACCTCGGGGAAGCGCGGAGACTCCGCGATCACGAGTCGGTGCAGCGCGACCGAGACGTCCGAGTGCAGTGCGAGCACGAGTCGCGTCGCCGCGTCCTCGAGGGGCTCCGCCTCGGACCCTGGCCGGTCGGCCGCGAGGAGGTACCCGTGCTGCCGTTCGACCGCCGCCGTCAGTACGCCGGCGAGGTCACCGAACCAGGTGTAGATGGTCCGCTTCGTCACGCCGGCGTCGGCGGCGATCCCTTCGATCGTCGTCCCGCCGTACCCGTACTCGGTGAACCGGCGGATGGCGGCGTCGAGGATCGCGTCGCGGCGGCGGTCGCGTTCGGCTGCCGTCGGGCGACCACGTCTCGATTCCATGCTCTAATGATACGGTAACGTCTCATTAAATGGAGAGGGTGGAGATGACGAAGATCCTGCATGTCGCGATCGTCGACGACTGGGAGGCCAGTCGGCCGTTCGGCGAGTACGAGGTGTCGACGCGAGCCGTGCCGTTCGTCGACGCCGGCTTCGTCCACGCGACGACCGCCGACCGGCTGCCCGAAGTGCTCGAGCGCGTCTACGGGTCACTCCAGCTGCCGCTCGTGCTCATCGTGCTCGACGTGGAGGAGCTGCAGGCGACCGGCATCGAGGTGGTTCTGGAGCCGGAACCGCGCATCCTCGCGCCGCTGCCGACCGCCGGCCCGGCGATCACCGCCGAGCTCCCGCTCGAGCGCGATGGAGCCGGCGCCTGGCAGGTGCCGACAATGCTCGACGAGCTGTTGGCCTGAGCGAGGTGACCACAACTCCTGCGGATGGTCTGCCGTCGACCGTGGAGACAGCGCCTGGTGCGCATGTCAGCCTGCCGACGGGCGATCAGCAGGAGTTGTGAACCTCGGGGGCTACCCGAGCGCCGGCTTGATGTCCTTGACGATCGACTCCAGGATGCGCGCGTTGAAGTCGACGCCGAGCTGGTTCGGGACGGTGACGAGGACGGTGTCGGCGGCCTGCACGGCGGCATCGGCCGCGAGCTCGGCGGCGATGGCGTCGGGCTCGCCGATGAAGCTGCGGCCGAAGCGCGCGAGTCCGCCGTCGAGGTGTCCGACCTGGTCCTTCGAGTCGGCCTGGGCGCGCAGACCGAAGTAGCGGCGCGTCTCGTCGTCGATGAGCGGCAGGATGCTGCGGCTCACGGAGACCCGCGGTTGCCACTCGTGACCGGCCTCGGACCAGGCGTCGCGGAACATCTGGATCTGCTCCGCCTGCAGTTCGTCGAACGGCACCCCGGTGTCCTCGGTGAGGAGCGTCGACGACATGAGGTTCATGCCCTGCTCCGCCGTCCACACCGCCGTGGACCGCGAGCCGGCACCCCACCAGATGCGCTCGCCGAGCTCCGGCGACTGCGGCTGGATCGCGAGCAGTCCGTTCGTCCCCGTCATCTGCGGGTTCGCGCGGGCCACACCGGCTCCGGCGATGGCCGCCCGGAACACCTCGGTGTGCGAGCGGGCGATGTCCGCGTCGGTCTCGTCGTCGCCCGGTACGTAGCCGAACGACTCCGACCCGCGGAGCGCCGTCTCGGGTGATCCCCGGCTCACGCCGAGCTGCAGTCGGCCGTCGCTGATGAGGTCGGTGGCCGCCGCCTCCTCGGCCATGTAGAGCGGGTTCTCGTAGCGCATGTCGATGACACCGGTGCCGAGCTCGATGGTCGAGGTCTTCGCCGCCATCGCCGCCAGCAGTGGGAACGGTGACGCGAGCTGCCGGGCGAAGTGGTGCACGCGCACGTAGGCACCGTCGACACCGACCTCCTCCGCCGCGACCGCGAGGTCGATGCTCTGCAGCAGTGCGTCACGTCCGGTGCGCACGCTGGAGCCCGGAACGTCTTGCCAGTGTCCGAAGGACAGGAACCCGATCTTCTTCACGCTGACTACAGCGTCGCGCGGAGCGGTTCTATTCCGGTGAATGGATCTAGAGCGTCGGGGCAGTCACCGACTGGTGAGCCCCGCTGGTCGCCGAAACCGCCTCGGACTGCAACAGGCCGACGGTTGGCAATGGCCCCGTTGGTTTCGTCGCCTTTGCCGAATGTCACAAATGGCCTAGATACGCAGATGGGCTTTGTTCAAGATAGCCCACAAAGATTGTTACGAGTCATGCCCCATTCAAGGAGGCAAGCAATGTTGCGAAACCCGCTACGACTGCACCTGATGTGGCGCCCGCAATCGTGGCAATAGCGACTACGTGTGAATCCGCCCTGGCGGACAGTTGTTCTACTGTGGCGCGAAGGCTCACGATGTCGACGGATCCGACACTATTCTGAGACTGTGGATATTCCAATCGAAAGATCAGATCTAGGCCGTCGCTCCGGGCGCTCGAGTCATACAAGAAGCGGCCTTCTTTCCAATGGCGATAGTTTTCTTCCAGAGTTGCTAAACGCATCCACAATTTCGCGATTAGATGAGCCATCTGCTTGCGGCGTCCACGTTGTCTCCATCGCTTGGGCAAGCTCTTCAAGGGATGCATTGCATTCGTCTCTGCGAGCTCGTATTGGAGTTTTAGCAACGATGACACGTCCTGGCGTGCCAGCTTTTCCGCGCCGGAGACGGTCTCGCCAAAACTGCGCATGGTAGCAAACGTTGATACCAAATGTGATAGGCGGCGCGACAGCCGCCTTGCAAGTTCGAGCGGATCCGGCTCTGGCGGACAGCTCACCCGAATGCGGTTCTCGCCCCGGTCGGCAAATTTGGCTGTAGTAGTGTCCAAGTCCGGAGCGATGAGTAGGTCTTGATGTGAGAACGGGAAGGAGCAATACGGACCGCAGGGTTGACTCTTAGTTGTCAACCCAATCTTCTTCACAGCGTCGTGGAGCACGGATACTGCGATCAAGCCGCCGTAAAAGCCCGTCGGGCGGTTCGAAGCGCTGTAGTCCCACAAAACGAGGAGCTGCACTCCATCCCATGAGACCCAGTATTCATCGGCAGGGACTGAGCGTTCGTCCCCGCCGCCCGCTTGCAGGCGCTTCGGAACGTGTAGATTCAAAAGTATCGGTGTCTCGAATTCTGCGACGTGGATGTGGCGGTGAGGCGCGGCCGGCGCATCAGTCGCAAGACGTTCTCCTTGGCCGGCCATCGAGTACCTTCTCTCGCGAAAAACGTTCTCGCCCGATTTTGCTGCTCGGACCTCCCCGACACGCGGGTCGCCATCTAGTGCGCCAATCAGGCGATCATAAAAGTCTTCTGTCGTCGGGATCGGCGACCCGGACTCAGCGCGCTCACGATGCGGTTGCGCGAAAAGGAGAATCCCTACCCGCCCAACGTAGGCAGGAGGGGGTTCCACAATCGACTCATTGGCTGTTTGTTCATCTGTCGTCACTATTGCTCCTGGCGCGCGTCTTGATGGGACGCTAGCATGACCTGCAGCCATTTGCGTTCCAAAGCTAGCTAGTCATCCGAAAAGGCCGGGGAGCGAATGGACGCCGTGTCGTGAGAGCGCAGGTGTTGACAGTCAATCCTGCCGGTCATGAGCATCCAGGTATGAGGTGTCCTCCTCCTGCCTTCCTGGGTTGTCGGTTTGAGAAGACCTAGTCGTGAGGCGACGTGTGGCTCCCTTGTGGCCATCAGTGCGCTGCAGATACGCCGTCCACGGCGTTTCGTGAGCTAGTCCCGCTGAGTCGCGCAAAGACTGAACGCCGAAAGGTTAGCCTTGCACCTATCGGCAGCTCCTCCTGAGCGTGGGCAGAGTTGCTTTGGTTATCGCAATCTTGCTCTGACAAGCTGCTCCGGGCCTCCTGTTGGCGCGGGCTCCTCGAAGCGGTGCGTACCGCTCGTCACCGACACCGGCTCGGCGCCCGGCAGGTCGACGACGGCCGTCGTCCCCGTGGGCACCTCGACCTCGACGTGCAGCGTGTCAGCCTTGATCCGCCAAACGATCGACGCCCGACCGTAGGGCGTCAGGTGCACGGCCGAGGCGTGGGTGAGCCCACCGCCGGGTCGGGGCCGGAACAGGATCGAGCGGTAGCCGGGTGCGGACGGAGCGATGCCGGCGACGACCCGGTGCAGCCAGTCGGCCACCGCTCCGAGCGCGTAGTGGTTGAACGAGGTCATCTGCCCCGGGTTCACGGTCCCGTCGGGCAACATGCTGTCCCAGCGCTCCCAGATCGTGGTCGCTCCCTGGCCCACCGCATACAGCCAGGACGGGCACTCGTCCTCGAGCAGCAGGTCGTAGGCGCGGTCGAGATGGCCCGACGTCGTGAGCGCGTCGCTGACGATCGGCGTCCCGACGAAGCCCGTCGCGATGCGGTTGCCGGCGGCGGCGACGAGGGCGCTCAACCGCTCGCCGGCACGGTCCACTGCTGCTGGGTCCGGCAGGAGCTCGAACGCGATCGCGAGCGAGTACGCGGTCTGCGCATCACTCGTCATCAGCCCGTCTTCGCCGACGTACTCCGCGAGGAACGCCCGGCGGGTCGCCTCAGCGAGCTCGGCGTAGTGCTCGGCGTCGTCGATGCGACCGAGCACGGCGGCGGTCTTCGCGAGGTGCGCCGTGGACCAGGCCGAGTAGGCGGTGGCGACGAGGTGGCGGTCGGTGAGCGACTCCGCCGGCCGATCCGGTGGTGCGGCCGGGTCGAGCCAGTCGCCCAGCTGGAACCCCTCGTTCCACAGGTGGTCGGGGCCGGAGAGGCGGTGCACGAGGTCGACCCACCGCTTCGCGCTGTCGTACTGGGCCGCGAGGACGCCGATGTCGCCGAAGCGCTCGTAGAGCACCCACGGGGTGAGGACGGCGACGTCGCCCCACACGGCGCCGGGTCGGTTCGGCGTCCACTGGCCGTCGTCGGGGATGAACGGGACGTACCAGGGCACGGTGCCGTCCTCGTGCTGCTCGACCGCGACGTCCTGCAACCAGGAGCCGAGCATGCCCGACACGTCGTACAGGAACGAGGCGGTGCGCGCGAAGACCTGCAGGTCGCCGGTCCAGCCGACGCGCTCGTCCCGCTGCGGGCAGTCGGTGGGGAGATCGACGAAGTTCCCACGCATGCTCCAGAGCACGTTCTCGTGCAGGCGGTCCACCCGCTCGTCGGAGCTCTCGAACCAGCCCGTCCGCTCGAGGTCGGAGTGGTAGACCCGCGCGACGACGTCGCCGTTCGTGACCGCCTCGTCGAGATCGCCCGGCCATCCGGTGATCTCCGCGTACCGGAAACCGTGGATCGTGAACCGCGGCTCCCACTCCTCCGCGGGACCGCCGTCCGCCGGAGCCGGGCGGCCGGCGAGGGTGTAGCTGTCGGTCGCCTTCGCCTCGCGGAGTGGACGGGTGTAGATCTCGCCCTCCTGCATGACCTCCGCGGTCCGGATCACGACCGTCTCGCCCGCCGGACCGGTGACCCGGATCCGCAGTCGACCGACGAGGTTCTGGCCGAGGTCGAGGATGCGCTTGCCGCTCGGGCTCGTGAGGACCGCGATCGGCGCGACCTCCTGCGTCGCGCGCACCGGGGGTCCCTGCGGTGCGACGAAGGTGGCCGAGTCGCGTGTGCCGATCCGTACGCCGGCCCACCCGCGGTCGTCGAAGCCGGGCTCCGACCATCCGGGGAGCTCCTCGCGGGCGTCGTAGTGCTCACCGTCGTAGTTGCCGGAGCTGACGATGGGGCCGAACGAGGCGCGCCAGTGCTCGTCGGTCGCGATGGTCTCGACGCGACCGTCCTCATAGCGGAGTTCGAGCTGGGCGATGAGCGAGAGGTCCGAGCCGAACAGGTTGCGGAAGCCACCGCGCCACCCCAGTCGACCCCGGTACCAGCCGTCGCCCATCCAGGAGCCGATCGCGTTGTCGCCGGGGTGCAGGAGCTCGGTGACATCGTGCGTCGCTGTGCGCAGCCGGCTCGCGTAGCTGGTCCAACCCGGCGCGAGCGCCTCGTCCCCGACGCGACGACCGTTGATCTCCGCCTCGTAGACACCGTGCGCTGTGAGGTACAACCGCGCCGACACGAGGTCGGCACCGACGGTGAAGTCCCGCCGCAGCAGCGGTGGCCGACGCGTGTCGCTCTCCGGCTCCTCATCCCAGTCGGCTGCGACCGGCACCGCGACCCAGTCGCCCGGTGCGAGCAGGCCGGCCTCGACCGTCGCCACCGGGCTCCAGTCGGCCACCTCGACCGCCTGGCCAGGGCCGCTGTCGGTACCCCACACCCGTACGCGTACCGATGCCACCTCACGCGAGCGGAGCGGAGCGGCGGGCCAGGCGACGAGGACGGATTCACCGGTGGCGACCCGGCCCGTGGTCGTGACCCGTCCGTCGCGGGTGATCTCGATCTCGGCGGCGTGCTGCTCCCAGCCGGCGGGCGCCAGATTCGTCCAGCTCAGCCTCGGGGTGGCGTCGCCGATCCCTCGGGCCTCGCGGAGGTGCTCGAATCTGGGGGCGCTCGTGGTCACCATCGTGGCTGCTGGTCCTTTCGTCAGGCTGGGCGCGTCGCAGCTCGCTCGGCGATCAACTCTGACACGTTTCAAAAGCCGATGCTACAGCGTTGGTATGCGAGAAAGCGAGGAAGATGCAACACTTCTTGACACGTTTCAAAACCTGGACCAGGATGGAGGCGCTGGCGAGGTCGAAGCGGATCCGTCAGGTGGGGCGCGCCGACACACGGCCGTCCTGCGCTCACGACGACGACGATGGAGAGCGACGATGACCGCACCCGAAGCACCAGCCAGACCGACCGTCGCGCTCGTCGGCACCCTCGATACGAAGGGTGCCGAGTACCGATGGGTCGCCGGTCGTCTCGGTGAACTGGGCGCGGACGTCGTGGTCGTCGACGCCGGAACGCGCGAGCCCCACGGGTACGACGCTGCCGTGGACCACCCGAACCACGAGGTGGCCGCCGCTGGCGGGACCGATCTCGACACGCTGCTCGCCGCGGATGACCGTGGAGCCGCCGTGAGTGCGATGGCGGAAGGTGCCGCGACGGTGATCGGCCGACTGCACGCCACCGGGCGGGTCGACGCCGTCCTCGCCCTCGGTGGCAGCGGCGGCTCGGCCATCGCCGCCCGGGTCTTCCGCGAACTGCCGATCGGGGCCCCGACGCTCCTCGTGTCGACGATGGCGTCCGGGGACGTCGCGCCGTACGTCGGCGCGAACGACGTGACGCTCATGTACAGCGTGGTCGACATCGCCGGGATCAATCAGATCTCCCGTGCCGTCCTCGGGAACGCGGTGGCGGCCATCGCCGGCATGGCGGCGGCTGCGCAGGCGCGCGGTCCGGCCTCGTCCGCCGAGCGGACGGACCGCCCGCTCGTCGGGGCGTCGATGTTCGGGGTCACGACGCCGGCGGTCGACGTGGCCCGCGAGCGCCTCGACGAACTCGGCTACGAGGTCCTCGTCTTCCACGCCACCGGCTCGGGCGGGCGGGCCCTGGAATCGCTCGCCCGGAGCGGCATGCTCGCAGGGGTCCTCGATCTCACCACCACCGAACTCGCGGACGATCTCGTCGGCGGCGTGCTGACGGCGGGCCCAGACCGACTCACCGCGGCCGGCGCGGCAGGCGTCCCACAGCTCGTCAGCCTCGGTGCGCTCGACATGGTCAACTTCGGCCCTCGCGACACCGTGCCGGAGCGGTTCGCCGATCGCGACTTCTTCGTCCACAACGCGACGGTGACGCTCATGCGCACCACGGTCGACGAGAACCGCGAGCTGGGCGAGCGGATCGGGGCGAAGCTCAGCGGCGCCGAGGCCCCCACCGTGCTACTGATCCCGCGCGGCGGTGTCTCGGCGCTCGACGCCGAGGGCTTGCCCTTCCGCGACGCGGAGGCGGATGCTGCACTCATGGAAGCCGTGCTCGCGGGTGTGCAGGGCAGCGCGGTCACGGTCGTCGACCGTCCCGAACATCTCAATGATCCGGTGTTCGCGAGGCTCGCCGCCGACGCCCTCCACGCTGTGATCGAGCGAGACGGCGACAGGAACCGCACCGACACCACGGAACAGGACTGACCATGGACAGGACCATCGCACTCGAACGACTTCGCGCCACCGTCGCGCGCGGACAGGCCGTCATCGGCGCCGGGGCAGGCACCGGCATCTCGGCGAAGTCCGCGGAGGCGGGCGGCGTCGACCTCATCATCATCTACAACTCCGGCAGGTATCGGATGGCCGGTCGCGGCTCGCTGTCGGGCCTGCTCGCTTACGGGGACGCCAACCAGGTCGTCGTGGAGATGAGTCGGGAGGTGCTGCCGATCGTCCGCGACACCCCGGTGCTCGCCGGCGTGAACGGGACGGACCCGTTCCGGATCATGGAGCGCTTCCTCGACGAGCTCAAGACGATGGGGTTCACCGGCGTGCAGAACTTCCCGACCGTCGGGCTCTTCGACGGCGTCTTCCGCCAGAACCTCGAGGAGACGGGCATGGGCTACGACCTCGAGGTCGACATGATCCGCCTCGCCGCCGAGCGTGACCTCCTCACGGCCCCGTACGTCTTCGACGTCGAGTCGACGGTCGCGATGACCGAGGCGGGTGCTGACGTCCTCGTCCCGCACATGGGCCTCACGACGGCCGGCACGATCGGCGCGACCACGGCACTCTCGCTGGAGGAGTCGGCGCACCGGGTGCAGGAGATGCGCGACGCGGCCGTCGCGATCAACCCGGACGTCATCGTGCTGTGCCACGGCGGTCCGATCGCCGAACCGGAGGACGCCGCCTTCATCCTCGCCAACACGACGGGCGTCGCCGGGTTCTTCGGCGCGTCCTCGGCCGAACGCCTCCCGACCGAGCGGGCGATCAAACGCCAGATCGAAGACTTCAAGGCCATCCAGACCCGCTGACCGACGGCACGACCGACCACCCGACCACTCGACGAGGAGCATCCCATGACCGAACCAGCCATCACCCCCGCCACCGCCGGCCGTCGCCCCGACGAGGTCCCCACCCGGGTCTTCGACTGGGGCACCATCAAGTGGCTCGTCACCCCGCACCTCGACGAGGGCGCCGGACTCACGGTCGGCGAGGTCATCGTCTACCCCGGACAGGGCCACGCACCCCACCAGCACCCGGGCGAGGAGGAGGTCATCACGGTGATCTCCGGCGAGGGCGTGCAGACCGTCGGCGACGGTCCCGCGTTCCCGATCCGCGAGGGCGACGCCGTGTACATCCCGAAGGACACCGTGCACTCCACCTACAACACGACGTGGCGCCCGCTGCGACTGTCGGTCGTGTACACCCCTGGTGGCGCGGAGACGGGGCTCGACGGCCTGCCCGACGCGCGCATCCTCGACGCCGGAACGGCGCCGAGCTGGAAGCAGGATCGCTGATGCCGGTGATCGAACCGGGCTCCTGGGTGCATCCGGGTTCGAAGCCGGACTGGAGCGAGATCGGCACGATCGGGCGGTTCGCGGTGTCGGTCGACGGCGGACGGTTCGACCGGCACCACCACGACGACCACGAGATCTGGTTCATCACCGAGGGCAAGGGGAAGGTGCTCGTCGACGGTGGCGAGCGTTACGTGCAGTCAGGCGACATCGTGCTGACGCAGGCGGGCGACACCCACGACATCGTCGAGGTGTACGAGACGATCCGTGGCTTCTTCACGGAGACGGGACTCCCGGCCGGTGGGCGCGTCGGCCATCTGCACGCGAACGAGGAGGACGCCGGCGGGCACGTGGTGACCGCACTCCCGCTGCCCGCCGACTTCCCGGCCCGAGCCTAGGATCGTCCGTATGCGCATCGCCGTCACCGGGAGTTCGGGCAAGCTCGGCTCCGCCACCGTCGAACGACTGCTGCGGGACGGCCACGACGTGCACGGACTCGACGTCGCGGGCACGGCCGGGCCGGGGTTCACCCGTGTGGACCTGACCGACTACGGGCAGACGATCGACAGTCTGCTCGGGGTGACGGCGAGGTTCGCAGGTCTCGACGCCGTGGTGCACCTGGCCGCGATCCCGGTGAACGGGCTCGTGCCGGATGCGGCGACGTTCCACAACAACCTGACCGTGTCGTTCAACGTGCTGCACGCGGCGCTGCGGGCGGGCATCCGGACGATCGTGGCGGCGTCGAGCATCACGGCCATGGGATTCCCGTTCGATGAGGCGCCCGAGTTCCTGCCGATCGACGAGACCGTCAGTCGCGCGAACAACACCTATGCGCTCGGGAAGGTCGCCGAGGAGGCGATGGCCGCACAGCTGGTGCGGTGGGCCGACGGGACGTCGATCACCGCGTTGCGGTTCACGAACGTCGTGGCGCCCGGGGAGTACGGGACGTTCGCGCGGGCGTCGGAGCCCGGGTACCGGCGCGACCTCCTGTTCAGCTACGTCGACGCACGCGACGGTGCGCAGGCGGTCGCGCTGGCGCTGACGCGAGCGGAGCCCGGTTTCGAGGTCTACGACGTGTGCGCCTCCGACAACGGGACGACCGTGCCGTCGGCGGAGCTCGCGGCGACGCACTTCCCCGGCGTCCCGCTGCGGGCGGGGCTCGGCGAGTTCGAGACGCTCATGTCCATCGACAAGGCCCGCGCACGACTCGGTTTCGAGCCCGAGTACTCCTGGCGGGACGAGTTCGAGCGCGAGCAGGCAGTGCGGGGCTGATCGGCACGGAAACGAACGAGGCGCTGATCGGACGATCGACGGATGAGTGCACCCCGGTTCGCGCGAGCGCGATGCCGTTGACCGGCGACGGGGCATCCGAGGCCGGTCGGGCGTTCCTCCTCGCTGAGTACGGCTTTGACGACGCGCTCGACGAGGCGACCCGGGTCGGCACGCCCAAAGTCGGCGCTGCACCCGAGAGTGGTACGAACGGTCGAGACCGGTCCGGGAACCCGCCGCGTCGCCTAGCGGACGCCGGCCTCGGCTTCGGCCAACGCCCGCACCTCGGCGACCTCGCGGATCTCGTCGGCACCGATGTTCGCCCCGAAGAGCTCGTGCCCCGGTTCGAGCACGACGCCAGCGCGCAGCGGCCCGATCTCGACCGGGTCGAACCCGAGGGCGTCCACCACGGCCGAGACGGCCGCCCGGTCCGCGGGGGCGTCGCCGGCGATCGCGATGCCCTTGCGGCCCGGTGCGCCGGTGGGACGTGGCTCCCCGTCGAGGTCGTGGTACCCCATGTGGTTGAACGCCTTCACGACCCGGGACTCCGGCAGGAAGGCGGCGACCAGCTCGCTCGTCGAGGTCTCCGGCGCACTGAGGTCCTCGCGGTGGCCGTCGACCTCCCACCAGTAGTTCATGGCGTCGATGACGAGTTTGCCGCGCAGCTCGTCGACGGGCACCGAGCGATGTTTGCCGAGGGGCAGCGCGAGGATGACGATGTCGGCCTGGGTCGCTGCCTCGGCGGCGGTCGTGGCGACGGCACCCGGAGCGATGACGTCGATCGTCAGGGCGATCCGGGCGGCGTCGCGCGAACCGCTGATGAGCACCCGATAGCCGGCGGCGACCGCGAGTCGTGCCAGGACCGTGCCGACCTTGCCGGCACCGAGGATGCCGATGGCGACGCCCTGCGACGAAGCGGGGTCGTCGGCGGATCGGTCGGTTCCGGAAGCGGTGTCGGACATGGGTCTCCTTCGTGGACGGTGCGGCCGCACGCGGTCGCCTGGGTCAACCGGGGGTCGTCCATCGCTATTCCGAGACCGGTCCGACGTGGACGCGCAACCCCTCCTCCGCGATCGCCCGCTCGACGTAGCGTTGCCGCATGACTGACGCAGAACAGACCGACGCAACGACCCCCGACGCCACGACCTCCGGCTCACCCGAGACGATCGGCGCCACCGAGGAGACCCTCGGGGCCCGGGGCGACGACAGCTCGACGAGCGCGAGCAAGGACCCCGAGGACTGGGTCACCGGCGACGAGCCGATGACCGGCCCGCAGCGCAGCTACCTCGACACTCTGGCGCGCGAGGCCGGCGAGGAGCTCCCCGCCGACCTGACGAAGGCGCAGGCCTCCGAGCACATCGACCGGCTGCAGAACGCCACCGGCCGCGGTCAGTCCGGATCCTGAGCGCCGCCGCCACCGTGACCGACTCCAGCAGGGCTCCGCTCCATCACGAGGTGGTCGTCATCGGTGGCGGCAACGCCGGTCTGTCCGTCGCCGGCAGGCTCCGGCGATACGGGGTCGATGACGTCGCGGTCATCGAACCGCGCGAACACCACCGGTACCAGCCGATGTTCTCGCACGTCGCGGGCGGGACCGCGTCCGCGTCGGTGGCCACGAGGCCCCAGCGCGCGGTGACGCCGAAGGGCGTGACCTGGATCCAGGACCGGGTCCGGTCCGTCGACCCGGTCGCGAAGACGCTGACACTCGAATCCGGCACCGCCGTCGAGTACGACCAGCTCATCGTCGCTCCGGGCATCCAGCAGGACTGGGACGCCGTGCCCGGTCTGACGGAGGCGATGGCCTCGCCGGTGGGGATCTCCAACTACACGTTCGAGTACGCGCAGAAGGCCTCGCGCGTGCTCCGGTCGGTCCGCTCCGGCACCGTCGTGTTCACGCAGCCCGCCGGCCCTGCGAGCTGCTCGGGTGCCGCGCAGAAGCCGATGTACCTCGCGTGCGACCACTGGCGGCAGACGGGCGTCCTCGACGACATCCGTGTGGTGCTCGTCGTGCCCACACCCACGATGTTCGGCATGCCGATGATCGACGCCGAACTCGACCGCAAGGTCGCCGAGTACGGCATCGAGGTGCGGTTCTCGCGCGAGCTCGTCGCGGTCGACCCGGAGCAGCGCGTGGTGACCATCGCGCGGACCGACCCGCAGGACGGCCCGGATCGCGGGCAGGACGGCGTGACGGGGGGACTTCGGGAGGAGATCCCCTACGACGTCCTCCACGCGGTGCCGCCGCAGTCCGCTCCGGACTGGCTCGCGGCAACGGCGCTCGCCGAGCCCGGCAACCCGGGTGGCTTCGTCGAGGTCGACTCGCTGACCCTGCGGCATCCGCGCTTCCCGGACGTCTGGGCGCTCGGCGACGCCGCCGCGGTGATGAGCTCGAAGTCCGGCGGAGCCCTCAGGCAACAGACGAAGACCCTCGCGAAGAACCTCGTCGCCGTGCGGTCCGGCCGGGAGCCGAGCACGGTCTACAACGGCTACTCGGTGTGCCCGTTCACGGTCTCCCGCGGGACGGTGGTGTTCGCCGAGTTCGACGACCGCTACCGCCCGAAGCCCTCGATCCCGTTCTGGAACGGACTCGCGAAGGAGCGTCGGTTCACGTTCATCGCCGACCGCCACGTCCTGCCCTGGGTGTACTGGAACCTCATCCTGCAGGGTCGGGCGTGAGCGTCCGCAGCCGCACACCGAAGGTCGTCTCCGCCACCGGCACCCGATAGCGCTCGGGCAGGGCCGGCCCGCACGACGAGCTGCCGAGCCCGTGCTGCGCGTGGTCGAGGTTGAGCCACACACGGCCGGAGTCTCGGAGGTCCTGCGGGTGGCGGGCCTCCTCGAGCGCTTCGCTCGTCCATCGTCTGGCGGTGAAGTCGAAGCCGGTGTCCTGCAGCTGCTCGGCTCGCAGGGTCGGCAGGCCGTCGCCGGAGAGTTCCACCCACCGCGTCCCGACGTGGTTGCCGTTCTCCTCGGGCACCGGGTAGTCGGTCTGGAGCCCGTCGACACTGCTCGTGAAGCGACCGACGCGCGCCGCGGCGAGGCTGTCGACGTACGACTCGCCGGGGCCCCGACCGAACCAGGTCGCATCCGTGTAGCTGCCCGGTAGTCCGAGTCGGAGGCCCAGGCGCGGCAGCGTCAGCACGTGATCGCCGATGGGGGTGTGCTCCCAGATCCCCTCGGGGACGACGGTGACCGACAGGTCCAGGGCGCCGCCCACGTCGGTCCAGTCGAACGTCCAGTGCAGGCCGAGCCCGTGCGCGGCCGGGGCGCTGCGGCCGGCGACCCGCAGGCCGCCGCCCTGCCCGTCGTCGATCCGCTCGACGGCGTCGGTCCGGTGGAGGAAGCGGTCGAGTCCCGTGAGCTTCCAACTGGCTGCGGCCGTGTTCCGCGGCCCCTGGCCCCGGTCGTTCTCGGTGGGTGCGCGCATGATGTCGAGGACGGGCCCGTCGAACTCGAGATCGCCGAGCGCGCGGAGTCGGCCGGTGCGGGCGTCGAAGGAGCCTGCGCCGAGGGTGATGCGGTGGCCCGGCGTGCGGTCGGCGTGAGCGAGGGGTCTGCGTGCCGCGGCCGCCACGGGAACGGTGACGCCGGTCGGATCCGCCGGTCGGTCGGCGGCGATCCGCGCCTGCCCGAACGCGACCTCGTGTCCCGCTGCCGCCCACGGCTCGTCGGTCGCCAGGACCGCGCGCACGGTGAGCCAACGCTCGACGGGTGCGCCGGAGACGGGATCGACACCGGCGGTCGGCACGGTCGCCTCGGCCGGCAGGTCGACGGTCGCCGCGCTCCGGGGGTCGACGGGCGGTGTCGTCAACGCACCCGACGCGACGGCGAGGCCGTCGTCCTCCAGCTGCCACCGGAGCGCCAGGTGATCGAGTGACCGCATGTCGTGTTTGTTCCTGACCGTCAGCGTGCCGGTGGTGGCGTCCGCCAGGAGCTCGACCGGACTGATCGCGGCGTGCAGCTCCGCGAGGCCGGGGGAGGGCGTGCGGTCGGCGAAGACGAGTCCGTCGAGGCAGTAGCGTCCGCCGTTCGGTCGGAAGGCGACATCGCCACCGTGCATGACGAACTCGTTCCCGGCGGCGTCGGTGCTGCGGAAGCCGTGGTCGATCCACTCCCAGACGAAGCCGCCGCAGAACCGGTCGGAGGACTCGAGGATCCGCTGGTAGTCGACGAGCGACCCCGGGCCGTTGCCCATCGCGTGCGCGTACTCGCAGAGCAGGAACGGGAGTCGCCGCCGACGCACGTCGTCCGGCGACCCCGCCACGACGCCCACGGGGCTCGGTTCCTCGCGACGGCCGATGGCCTCGAGCAGCTCCTGGTCGGGGTACATGAGGCTGGAGAAGTCCGAGTTCCGATACGACGGATCGCGCTCGTAAATGATCGGCCGAGACGGATCGCGCTCGCGGATCCACTGCTCCAGCACGTCGAAGTTCTCGCCGACCCAGCTCTCGTTCGCCATCGACCACACGACGATCGACGGGTGGTTCTTGTCTCGCTCGACCATCCGCTGGACACGGTCGAGCATCGCGTCGCCCCAGACCGGCTCCGTCGGCGGGTTGCCGGCCCAGTCGGTGTAGATGAAGCCGTGGGTCTCGAGGTCGCACTCCTCGACCACCCACAGCCCCAGCTCGTCGCAGAGGCGGAGGAAGTCCGGGTGGGGCGGGTAGTGGCTCGTGCGCACGGCGTTGAGGTTGTGCTGCTTCATGAGCAGGATGTCCTGCCGCATGGTCTCCGTGTCGAGTGAACGGCCGCGGTCCTGGTCGTGCTCGTGCCGGTTGACCCCGCGGAACAGCACCGGGACGCCGTTCACGAGGAAGCGGCCGTCCTCGATGGAGACGGTGCGGAACCCGATGCGCAGCTCGACGGTCTCGTCGGCCACGGGCGTCTCATCGGTCGGCCTCGGCCTGAGGTGCGCCGTGTAGAGGCGCGGTACCTCGGCGCTCCAGGGCTCGACCGGCAGAGCGGTCGCGGTGCCGGTGGGGAGGTCGAGGATGCCGAGCTCGGGGACGTCGACGAGGCCGGGGACGTCGGTGTCGACGCGCAGGACGCCGATGCCGTCGCGATGGTCGTAGCTCGCGCGGACCTGGACGTCGTCGATCGCGCCGGCCGGGCGTTCCAGGAGGTCGACGTCGCGGAAGATCCCCGGCAACCACCACATGTCCTGGTCCTCCAGGTACGTGCCGCTCGACCACCGGTGCACCCGCACGGCGAGGACGTTCTCACCGGGGACAAGGTGCTCGCCGACGTCGTACTCCACCGGGAGACGGCTGCCCTTGCTGTGGCCGAGGAGCACACCGTTCAACCACACGGTCCCGCAGGAGTCGACACCCTGGAAGCGCAGCACCGTGTCAGCGCGACGCCAGTCCTCCGGCAGGGTGAAGGTACGGCGGTAGTCGCCCGTCGGGTTCTCCTCGGGCACGCGAGGCGGGTCGATCGGGATCGGGAACGCGGTGTTCGTGTACAGCGGCTGCCCGTGGCCCTCGAGGACCCAGTGCGCGGGCACCCGGATGCGGTCCCAGGAGGAGTCGTCGAGCGACGGATCACCGAAGGTGTCGCCCGTCCCGTCGGCCGTGGGCGAGAGCGTGAACGCCCAGTCGCCGTTGAGGGACAGCCGACGTGCGTCGCTCAGTTCGTCGGCACGGGGTCGCCGCCGGCCGGTCCCCGGGATCGGGTCTTCGACCCACGACGCCGCGAGCCCTGCTGAGTCGTTCATCGTCGTGCAACCTTCATCGTGATGCGGCCTTCATCGTCGGGCGTCCCTTTCTCAGGAGGTCATCGGCGCGCCGGCCCGGCCAGCGGACGCCACGCCGGCGGACTCCTGAGAAAGGGACAGTGGAAGGGAAAGGGGAGCGGGTGGGTGGATGGATGGATGGAGAACGGGCTCAGTCGGTGATGGTGCTCGGCGGGGTGCCGAGTGCGTCGAGGTCCGACCAGAAGTCCTCGGGGATGTGGGTCGTTCGCAGCGTCTCGACCTGTTCCAATCGCTCGGGCCGGTTCATCCCGACGACGGTGGAGTCGACGAGTTCCGATCTCGTCGAGAACGCGAGTGCGGCAGCCGCGAGCGGGACGCCATGGCGGGTGGCCAGCTCGTCGGCACGGTCGACCCAGGCCAGCAACTCGGGCGAACCGGCCTGGTACGCGTACGTGGCCGGCTTGCCGTCGCGCCCGCGCCGTCCGGCGAGGAGTCCGCCCCCGAACGGAGCCGCGTTGAAGACGCCCATCCCGAGCGAGCGCGCCTCCTCCAGCAAGCCGGTCGCCGATCGGTCGACGAGGGTGAACCGGTTGTGGGTGAGGAGCACGTCGAAGACGCCGGTGCGAACGTAGGGCAGCATCACGCTGATGGCACCCGCGGCGATCCCGATCGTGTCGACCAGCCCCTGCTCCCTGAGTGCCAGCATGCCCTCGATCGCACCACCCGGTGCCGACGCCTCCTCGAACGACACCGAGTACGGGTCGTGCAGGTGGAACACCGGGATGCGCTCGACGCCGAGCCGCTCGAGGCTCTCCTCGAAGGACCGCAGCACCCGGTCGCGGTCGAACACCGCCGTCGACGGATCCTGGTCGGCCTTCGTCACCACTCCGCGTCCCTCGGGCAGACCGCTCTGACGGATGGCGTCGCCGATCGCCGTCTCGCTGCGTCCGTCCGAGTAGTTGTTCGACGTGTCCACAAGCAGATTCGGACCACGGAGGGCGGCCGATGCGAACGCCGTGGAGCCCGGGCCGGTGGAGCCGTCGGCGCTCGCCGGCGTGCCGAGTCCTGAGGTGCCGACCGTGACCGGGCTCACGACGAGCCCGGTCGAGCCGAGCGGTCGGAGGTCGTCTGGTGTCGCCACTGCCGCGGTCGTCCGGTCGGTGGAGGAGGTGTGGGTCGTGTCGTCGTCGATCATGTCGTCCATCCTGCGGTCCTCGGGCACTTCGGCGTCACCCCTTGAGCGCGCCGGATGCCAGCCCCTTCATGATCCGCTGGTTGAGGAACACGAACACGACGAGCAGTGAGAACACGTTGATGCAGATGCCCGCGAACAGCGGCCCGTAGTCGACCTGGCCGAACTCCCCGCTGAAGTTCAGCAGACCCGCCTGGATGGTGCGGAGGTCGGCGTTCGTCGTGAAGGTCAGCGAGATGAGCAGGTCGTTCCAGATGGAGAGGAACTGGACGAGCCCGATCGTGAAGAGCGCGTTCCGCACCATCGGCAGTCCGATGGACCAAAAGGAACGGATGATGCCGGCTCCGTCGATCGTCGACGCCTCGAACACCTCGCGCGGCACGGCCCGGAAGTAGGCGGTCATCATGAAGACCGTCAGCGGCATCCCGAGCGCCGTGTAGGTGATGATCATCGGCCAGTACGTGTTCGTGAGGCCGAGGCTGAAGTAGGCGACGAAGAGTGGCACGAGGATCATCTGGCCCGGGATCATGATGCCGGAGATGAACAGCAGCAGCGTCAGGTTGCGGCGTTTCCACACCATCACCTCGAGGGCGAAGGCGGCGGCGACGCCGAAGATGAGGATGAAGACGAGTGACGGCAGGGTCACGATGACACTGTTGAGCAGGTTCTGCGAGATGTTGCCGGTCGTCCAGGCGGTGACGTAGTTGTCGAAGCTCCACGACTCCGGGAGGGAGAAGGTGGACTCCTGCAGGAACTCGCGCTGGTTCTTGAACGAGGACAGGAACAGCCAGACGATCGGGTAGATCTCGATCACGAGCAGGAGTCCGATGAGGATGACCGAGGGCAGTTTCCGCAGGTAGTAGGCGCGCGAGCGAGGAGCGCGACGCATCTTCGGCCGGCGGACGGCGGTGCCGGATCCGTCGCCGCTGCCGCTCGAGGCCGGTGTGGTGGCGCCGGGCGCCGGGGTGATGGCGGTCGTCATGGCGTCAGTCCTTCGTCAGGTCTTTGCGGGAGGTCTTGAAGATCAGGAGCGTCACGAGGAAGCACATGATCGTGAGCACGAACGCGAGCGTCGAGCCGTAGCCGTAGTTCTGGTACGTGAACGTCGTGTTGTACATGTAGAGCGTCAGCGGGGTCGTGGCCGTCCCTGGCCCGCCGCCCGTCAAGGCGAGCACCGAGTCGAACACCTTGAGCGTCGCGTTGAAACTGAAGATCACCGCGGACAGCAGGACGGGGAGTGACAGCGGCACGATGATGTACCGGACGAGCTTCAGGCCGCGGGCGCCGTCGATGCGGGCCGACTCGATCACCTCCTCGGGGATGTCGAGGAGCCCCGCATAGAGCAGGACGGCGTAGAAGCCCATCGACCGCCAGAGGTCCATGATGATGATCACGACGAACGCGCTGTCGGGCGAGCTGAACCAGTCCACCGAGTCGATGCCGAAGCCGTTCAGGATGGCGTTGACCGGTCCGGTCTGCGGCGCGACCTCGAACAGGCGCTTGAACAGCAGACCGACGGCGACGGTCGGCAGCACCACGGGGAAGAACACGAGCGTGCGGACGAGCGTCGACGCCTTCTTGAGGACGAAGACGTAAAAGAGGGAGAGAGCGTACCCGAGGGCGATCTGCGCGACCGTCGCGATGAGCGAGTACTTGATGCTGAAGAAGATCGCTTCCGGTGCCGTCGGGTCGGCGAACAGCTGGGCGAAGTTGTCGAGGCCGACGAACTCGAAGCCGCGCAGGTCGCCCTGGAAGAAGGTGAGGCCGAACGACCACATCACCGGGACGAGCTTCACCAGGGTGAAGATGAGCAGGGCCGGGCCCAGCAGGATGGCGATGGCCTTCCTGTCGCCGAGGACGTCTTTCATGCTGTGCTCCTGAGTCGGTCGGGGGACCGTGAGGCTGGGCGGCGAGGTGCGAGACCCGCTGCAGAGGTGGATGTCCGCGGACGGACGGATCCGGTCGCCGGGCGACT
This sequence comes from uncultured Plantibacter sp., assembly GCF_963518075.1. Lineage (NCBI taxonomy): Bacteria > Bacillati > Actinomycetota > Actinomycetes > Micrococcales > Microbacteriaceae > Plantibacter > uncultured Plantibacter sp. The sequence continues at coordinate 115,066 of NZ_CAUQHZ010000004.1, read as the reverse complement.
GCCGGGCGACCGGATCGCCGGTTACTTCTTGAGACCCGCGTCCACGCCGGCCTGGACGAGCGCCGCGAAGTCCTCGGGGGAGATGCCGCCGGTGAGCAGCGGGGCGGCGTTGGTCTGGGCGTCGACGCCGGCCTTCTCGGGGAGGAAGGTCTCGAACCAGGTGACCGTCTCATCGGTGTCGGCCATGATGCCCTGCACCTCGGCGGTGAGCGCGGGGACGTCGGTCACCTCTTCGTTGAGCTTGAACCCGGAGATGACGCCCTGGTTCTTCAGCACGCTGGAGCCGTAGTTCTCCGCGATGCAGCTCAGCCAGCCGCCGACCTTCTCCTCGTCGTAGCCCTTCGTGGAGAACGAGGTCGCCGCACCGGTGTTGGCCGGGTACTGGTCGATCGAACCCTTGCCGCCCTCGACGGTCGGGAACGGCATGAAGCCCACGGCGTCCTCACCGATCTGGTTGAGTTCGGTGTTGTAGACGTCGGCGAGCATCCAGGTGCCGTTGTACATCATGGCCGCGTTGCCGGTGAAGAACTCGCTCGTCGCGGTCTGCATGTCCATCGTCGTGATGCCGGCACCGAAGTACTTGCCGAGGTCCGCGACGGCGGTGATCGCCTCGACGTACTCGGGGTCGGTCAGCTTGGCGTCGCCCGAGGCGATGTCGTTCATCGCGTCCGGGCCGAGCAGCCGGAAGAGGTAGGTGCTGATGTAGCGGGTGATCGTCCAGCCCTGGGCACCGGAGACCGTGAAGGCGGACTTGCCGGAGGCCTGGACGGTGTCGGCGGCGTCGAGCAGTTCGTCCCACGTCTGCGGGACCGCGATGCCGAGGTCCGTGAACATCGTCTTGTTGTAGAAGAAGCCCTCAACGTTGTACTGGTAGGGCATCGAGACGAACCGGTCGCCGTAGATGTTCTTCACGGTGGCGACGGCCGAGGGGAGGATGTCGTCCATGACGCCCAGCTCGGTGAGGGTGTCTTCGAGGTCGAGGACGGTGTCGTCGTCGCCGAGGGTGCCGCCGGGCCGCAGCGGTGCGGTCGGTGCGGTGAAGGTGGTGGGCAGGGCGTTCTGGCTGGCGAGCAGCGTGACGCGCTGGAGCACGTCGGCCTGGGGCAGGGTCTCGACCTTGAGCGGCAGCGCCTTCTCGTTCGCGGCGCACGCGCCGTCGCCGAGAGCGGTGAGTTCATCGCGGACGATCGAGTTCTCGACGGCCGCGAGGTAGTCGAACGACGTGGCGCTCGAGGCACCGCCGTTCCCTGCGCAGGCGGTCAGGGCGAGAGCGGTGACGCCGAGAGCGGCGATGGCGGTGGCCGACCGACGTTTCGGGGCCCGGTGCGCTGTGGACACATTTCCTCCTTGAAGATGTGGCAGTGATGTTGAGACGCGAGCGGTGATGGTCGCGAGCAAAGTTGAAGCGTTTCAATGGCCGAGGCTAACCGCGCACGGGTCGCATGTCAAGCGTTGGATCAGTTCCGCTCGGCGAGGCACTTCGAGCATGACGAGGGCTGGACGGAATGCATATTGACACGTTTCAAGACGGCGACGAGAATGGGTGATCGTCGTCCCGTGATCTCGATCATGTCGGCACGACCACAGTCAACGACGATGCACGGCGATTCAACCCGCCGGACGAGGAACGGAACCGCACATGAGGTTGCAGGGCAAACGAGCCGTCATCACCGGGGCAGCAGGAGCGCTCGGCCGGGTGATCGCCCAGAAGCTCGCCGCGGAGGGGGCCGACGTCGCCGGCCTCGACCTCAACGCCGCCGGGCTCGAGGAGACGGCGGAGCTCGTCCGTGCACACGGGGTGCGGGCCGCATCGGCGACGGCCGACCTGACCGACTTCGACGCCGTCCAAGCTGCCGTCGGCGGCATCGTCGACGAGTGGGGCGGGGTCGACATCTTGCTGAACGGTGCGGGCGGCGGCGCGGTTAGCTTCTTCCACGAGATGACGTACGAGACCTGGATGACCCAGATGGACCGCAACCTCAACTCGGTGTTCAACGTCACGCGCGCGGTCCTGCCCTCGATGCTCGAACAGCGCTCCGGTCGCATCATCAGCATCGCATCCATCGCCGCCGTCAGTGGCGGACGCCTCGTGCGCGGGGCGACGGCCTACGCCGCGGCCAAGGCCGGCGTCGTCGGACTCACGAAGGCGCTCGCGATCGAGGTCGCCGAGCAGGGGGTCACCGTCAACGCGCTCGCCCCCGGAGCCCAGGCGACCCCCGGCCGCGACAACGACACCCCGGAGCGTCGCGAGGCGCTCCTCGCGCAGATCCCCACCCGGCTGCTCGGCGAGCCGGAGCACCTCGCGGAGACGGTCGTCTTCCTCGCCTCACCCGCCGCCGTGAACCTCACCGGCCTCATCCTGCCGCTCGACGGCGGACACTCGATCTGAGGCGACGGACGATGACGACAGGACCAGAGGACATGACGAGACTCGAGCGCGGCAAGGCGAAGTTCGACGAGGTGTACGGCGAGGGGAAGTCGGAGGGGCTCGTCGCGATGCAGACCGGGCTCGCGCAGGACCTTGCGCGCTTCGGCATCGAGTTCAACTTCGGCGACATCTACTCCCGGCCGGGGCTCACGCTGGCGCAGCGGGAGCTCATCACCCTCGCGGCTCTCGTCGCGCTCGGTGGGCTGGAACCACAGCTGCGCGGCCACACCCGCGGTGCGATCAACGTCGGCTGCACCGCGACGGAGATCCTCGAGACGGTCATCCACACCGTGCAGTACGCGGGGTTCCCACGTGCGCTCAACGCGATCCGGGTCGTCACGGACGCCCTCATCGAGGTCGGCGTGGAGATCCCCGAGCCCCTCGGACCGGAGCCGCACCGCGGTCAGGACTGACCGAGACGGGGCGATCTAGACTGAGCCGGGCCGCGGGAACGCTCCCGGGGCACGCAGCACGAGGGCAGGGGTGAAGCATGGGACGAGTCGGTATCCGCGAGGTCGCGACGCTCGCCGACGTCTCCATGGGCACGGTCTCCCACTACATCAACCACCCCGACCGCGTCTCGCCCGAGAAGCAGGAGCGCATCCAGCGGGCCATCGACCAGCTCGGGTTCGTCCGCAACAACGCCGCCTGGCAGCTGCGTCTCGGCCGGAGCGGCACCATCGCCTACATCGCGCCCGACGTCAGCAACCCGTTCTTCGCGACGATCGCAGAGGGGGTCGAACAGCGCGCCGCCGAGGACGGGCTCTCCGTCTTCATCGCGAACTCCAACCGCAGCCGTGAGCGCGAGGACGCCTACCTCGGCATGTTCGAGGCGCAGCGGGTGCAGGGCATGCTCGTCGCGTCGCACGAGTCGGTGGAGGAGCGGCTGACGAGCATCCGGCAGCGGGGCATCCCTTCGGTCCTCGTCGGGCAGCTGGCCTCCTCGCCGGACCAGCCCTCGGTGTCCGTCGACGACGTGCGCGGTGGGTTCCTCGCGGCCGAGCACCTGCTGGCGACCGGTCGTCGGCGACTCGCCTTCGTCGGTGGTCCACTCGGCATCCGTCAGGTCGCCGACCGGTTCGAGGGGGCGAGCGCCGCCGTGGCCGCCGTGCCCGGGGCGACCCTCGAGGTGATCGCGGGCACCGAGCGAACGATCGCCGAGGGCCGCGAGCTCGGCCGGGCCATCGCCAGCCGCCCGCCCGAGGCGCGTCCAGACGCCGTGTTCGCGGTGAACGACCTGCTCGCCCTCGGCATCATGCAGACGCTCGTCGTCGAGCACGGGGTCCGCGTCCCGGACGACCTCGCGATCGTCGGCTACGACGACATCGAGTTCGCGGAGTCGTCGATCATCCCGCTCACCTCGGTGCGGGCGCCGCACGAGGGCTTCGGTGTCGCCGCGGTGGAGCTGCTCCTCGGCGAGTTCGCCGTCGCGGAGGGTGCGCCGATCCCGCCGCTGTCCGCGCGCCACCTCGTCTTCCAGCCCGAGCTCGTCGTCCGGGCCTCACCGCGCGAGTAGTTCGCTTGTCGTACAAGCGCGAGAATCGGGCATCGCCGTGGAGGCGATGCCCGATTCGTTCATCGACTATCGTGGCGCTGAGCTAAGCGTGGCTGTTCGCGTAGTCGATGCAGGCTGCGGTGATGCCTGTAGAGGTGCCGATCAGCGCGGCCAGGCACACGCCGCATCCGATGCCGACCGTGACTGCGCAAGCCACGGCGCAAGCGGTAGCCAGGAGGCTGGCCGCCCAGACGGGGACGCCGCTCTGGCTCAAGCAAGAGCTCAACTCGCCCCACCAGTCGCCACTTCCGCTGACCGATACGGTCCCCGAGAGAGCGTCGGCGGCTTGAGACGCGGTCACGGACTGTGTCGACGTGAAGATGGAGTCCTGCCAAACGCTCATGCTTCCGCCACCTCGACCATCGGGCTGGAACAGCATCTCCACCGTGGATACGACTTCAGCACCGTCGTTCAAGAACACTGTCAGCGAAGACGGTGCCACCACGTTTTCGCCAACCAGATCGAATCTGGCGGCCACAGTCGACTCTTCAACTTTGAGGACGGAAGCCCGAGCAACGTCGACGTGCGCACCCCCTTGAACCTCGAGATGTTGTGAAGCTGCTCGGAGGAAGCGGTCTCGTTCCGAGCCGGTGATGTCGGTCGTCGAAAGCTCGCTCGCGTCTGTGACCAATCGAAGGACGTCGGATGATGTGGGTGTAGTCGAGTCCTCAGCGCGCGCTTGTGCGGGTGCAACGGTCATCACGACCGCGCACAGGGTAGCGGCCGTCAGCGCCGCGACAAATCGTGATACTCCCATAAGCTCCACTGCATTCTCCGTTTCGTTGTGTGGCACTCTTCATCGTTCTGAGGCGGACGCCGCAAGGAGCAGCGCGCCAGCGACGCAGAGCAATGGCACCGAGAGGAACCCGATCGCTGCTGCGGGTGACGGGAGAATCAGGCTCATGGACATGATCGGCGCCGAGACCGCGATGAGACCGACTCCCCAAGCTTTGTGAGGCCTGCGCGACCGCGGTTGCAGATGAGATGGCATGAGATTGATCCCTCCGACCGACTTCCCATGAAGCTAATACTTCTCATTTTTGCGCGCAATATGTATACGCAGAAAACTTTTATATCAAACATGTGTATGCTTCTGAGCGGCGAAATATCGAGATACCAGGTGGACGATCGGATCGATGGCTCGAGCGCGTCCTTGACGGTCGTCCCGGTGCCTGAGGACATCGCTGATCGTCGGCTACGACGACATCGAGTTCGCGGAGTCGTCGATCATCCCGCTCACCTCGGTGCGGGCGCCGCACGAGGGCTTCGGTGTCGCCGCGGTGGAGCTGCTCCTCGGCGAGTTCGCCGTCGCGGAGGGTGCGCCGATCCCGCCGCTGTCCGCGCGCCACCTCGTCTTCCAGCCCGAGCTCGTCGTCCGGGCCTCCTCCGTCTGAGCGGCGCGACCGTCAGGGCCGCGGCGACTGCCGGGTGGCCGTGCGGATGCGGTACAGGGAACTCGACGCGGTGATGTAGAGCGTCATGCCGTCCTCGCCGCCGAAGCAGACGTTCGCCGTGCGTTCGGGGACCGGGATGCGCAGGATGGTCGCGCCGGTGGGGTCGAAGACCTCGACGCCGTCGCCGGCCGACGACCAGACGTTGCCGTCGACATCGATCCGGAAGCCGTCGGATGCGGGGACCGCGGTGCTCGCGAAGGTGCGTCCCGGGGTGTCGCCGAAGACGACCGAGACGCCGTCCTCGGCGACGTCGTACGCGGCGATGCGGAGTGCGCCGTCACCCGTGTCCGACACGTACAGGATCGACCCGTCCGGTGAGAACGCCAGTCCGTTCGGGTGCAGCATCGCCGTGATGACCGGCTCGACCGCTCCGGTGTCCGGCTCGAACCGGAAGACGTAGCACCCGCCGTACTCCTGCTCGCCCGGGTGGCCCTCCTCCCCGCTCGGATCGATGCCGTACGGCGGGTCGGTGAACCAGATCGAGCCGTCGGCGTGCACGACGACGTCGTTCGGGGAGTTGAAGCGGCCGCCGGCCCAGCGGTCGACGAGCGTGATCGGACCGTCGGGCCCCTCGATCTCGACCGCGCGCCGCCCGTGGCTGCACTGCACGACGCGACCCTCTCGGTCGATCGTGCGTCCGTTCGTGTACTCGGCGCCGTCGCGGAACACGGCCGTCTCGCCGGTCGCGGTGTCGAACTCGAGGATGCGGTCGTTCGGGATGTCGCTCCAGCGCACGCGGCCGGTCTCCGCGATCCATGCGGGCCCCTCGCTCCAGATCGCGCCCGTGTACAGGTGCTCGAGTTCGGCTCCCTCGGCGAGCAGCGGCGAGGGTTCGTTCGTCATGGTGACGTCGTCGTCGGTCATGACGCACAGCCTATTCGGCAGGTGCGGGTCTACGCCGGATCGATGGGGGAGGAGCCGAGGTTGCGAGCGCTCGGTCGGGTGACGGGCGGTTCGACGATCGACTCCAGGAAGGCCCACGCATCCATGCGCCAGCGGTCACCGGCGACGTCGATCGCCTCGATTCGGAACGGCGGGGTGAGGATCGCGTCCCAGTCGATCGAATCGAGGACGCGTCGCGGGATCATCTCATCGACGTACGGCGCTTCACGCTCCGGATCCGGTGCGACCTCGGGCGCCTCGTCGTCGACGAGGACCTCGAGTCGGTCGATCATCGCGTCATCGAACGTCTGCATGCGGGTCACGAGCGTCTGCAGCTCGTCGGGGTCGAGTCCGGCGACGAGTTCGAGGAGATAGGCGCGCCCCGGATACGCTTCCGCGGGCACATCGACGATGTTGTATCGGCCGTCGTCGGAGATCCACATACGTCAACGCTAGCCCGTCGCGGCTGGAGGCCGGGCGAGAGTGATGAGGTGAAGTGAGGCGATCGGTCGCCCGGGCCGCGGTTCAGCGACGACGTGCCGCGACTCAGGCGGTGGGTACCTGCGTCGGGTGGACAGGCAGCTGCGCGGCTGGACGGACGAGCGCGGTCGGGCCGGGGTCGGTGAACCCGAACTGCTCGTAGAGGCCGTGCGCGTCGCTCGTGAAGAGCGTCCACCGGAAGTGCGCGCCGGGACCGTCGTCGATCATGGCCTGCACGATCCGCTTGCCGAGCCCGTGGCCCCGGTGCGCTTCGTCCACGATGACGTCGGCGAGGTAGCCGAAGCCGAGTCCGTCGGACACCGCTCGTGCGAAACCGACCTGGGCGCCCGTCTCCTCCTCGTACACGCCGATCACGCGCCAGGCGTCGTCGATCTGCGCCTCGACGTCGGCTCGGCTGCGCCACTTCGCCCAGTAGACCTCGCGGAGCAGGGCCCACACGGCGTCCCGGTCGATGCGGTCCTTCGAGTCGTCGATGCGATAGCCCATCGAGCCACCGTAGGACGGCCGGCACCGGGCCGTGGAGAGCCAGTCCGGTTCCGGTGGCCCGCTCGTCATCGGACGACACGACGGAATAGTCGAGCCGGCCGCGGGCTTAGCGTGAAGAGAAGTACCAGCGATGCACCGAACCCTGGAGGATCATCAGATGACTCACGCCCGCACCACCCTCGGAACGTCCGACCTGTCCGTCTTCCCGCTGAACCTCGGCGGCAACGTGTTCGGCTGGACCGCCGATCGGCAGACCTCGTTCGACATCCTCGACGCCTTCGTCGCGGGCGGCGGCAACTTCATCGACACCGCCGACGGCTACTCGGCGTGGGTGCCCGGCAACACCGGCGGTGACTCCGAGCGACTCATCGGCGAATGGCAGGAACTCCGAGGCAACCGCGACGAGCTCGTCATCGCGACCAAGGTCAGCCAGCACCCCGACTTCACAGGCCTCGCGGCCGACAACATCCTCAAGGCGGCCGACGCCTCGCTCGAGCGCCTCCGCACCGACCACATCGACCTCTACTACGCGCACTTCGACGACGAGTCCGTCCCGCTGGAGGAGACGGTGACGGCACTGTCGTCGCTCGTCGACGCCGGCAAGGTCCGCCACCTCGGCATCTCCAATTACTCCGCAGCGCGCATCGCCGAGTGGTTCGAGATCGTCGAGGCCAAGGGGCTCCACCGCCCGATCGCCCTCCAGCCGCACTACAACCTCGTCGAGCGCGAGTTCGAGGGCGAGCTGCGCACGATCGCCGAGCACGAGCAGCTCGCGGTGCTGCCGTACTTCTCGCTCGCGAAGGGCTTCCTGACGGGCAAGTACCGCGAGGGGTCGAGCGTCGACAGCGTCCGTGCCGAGGGCGCTCAGGCCTACCTCGCCGACCACGCCGCGCTCCTGCCCGTCCTCGACGAGGTCGCCGCGGCCCACGGCGTCTCCGTCGCGACGGTGTCGCTCGCGTGGCTCCGCTCGCAGCCGACCGTCGCCGCGCCGATCGCGAGCGCCCGCACGGTCGAGCAGCTGCCCGACCTCCTCGCCTCCGCCACGCTCGAACTCTCCGCCGACGAACTGGCCGCCCTCACCGCCGCCTCGGTCGCGTAGGGGCGGCCCCGGCGAGGGCACCTCCCCGCGCTCCGAAACACCCCGGCAACACGTGTCCCGGTAGAGTCGGCCCATGGGTGACCTGTTCAACGGCTATGGCGGCACGCTCGCCCCGCGCAAGACTCCGGGCGGCGTCCCCGCCTTCGACGAGATGTTCGGCGAGGCGGCGGAACACGCGGGTGGTGCGACCGCCAGGCGGGCGTATCAGGAGATCTACAGCTCCCTCGCACGGATGACCCAGGAGGAGCTCCGAGGTCGCACCGACGCCCTCGCCAGCTCCTACCTCGCGCAGGGCGTCACCTTCGACTTCGCCGGTGAGGAGCGTCCGTTCCCGCTCGACGCGGTCCCGCGGGTGATCGAGCAGCAGGAGTGGACACAGGTCGAGGCCGGCATCAAACAGCGTGTCAAGGCGCTCGAGGCCTTCCTCGCCGACGTCTACGGCCCGCAGCTCGCCGTGCGCGACGGCGTCATCCCCGCGAAGCTCATCTCCTCGTCGTCGCACTTCCACCGGCAGGCCTACGGGATCCAGGCTGCGAACGGCGTCCGCATCCAGGTCTCCGGTATCGACCTCATCCGCGACGAGCACGGTCAGATGCGCGTCCTCGAGGACAACGTCCGGGTCCCGTCCGGCGTCAGCTACGTCATCTCCAACCGTCGCGTGATGGCGCAGACGCTCCCCGAGCTGTTCGTCTCGATGCGCGTCCGGCCCGTCGGTGACTACCCGAACAAGCTCCTGCAGGCGCTGCGTGCGTCGGCCCCGCCCGGCGTCGAGGACCCGAACGTCGTCGTCCTCACCCCCGGCGTGTACAACTCCGCGTACTTCGAGCACACGCTGCTCGCGCGGCTCATGGGCGTCGAACTCGTCGAGGGCCGTGACCTCTTCTGCTCCGGCGGCAAGGTCTTCATGCGCACGACCGCCGGACCCACTCGCGTCGACGTCATCTACCGCCGCGTCGACGACGAGTTCCTCGACCCGCTGTCCTTCCGTGCCGACTCCATGCTCGGTTCGCCCGGGCTCATGCTCGCCGCACGTCTCGGCAATGTGACCATCGCGAACGCCGTCGGAAACGGTGTCGCCGACGACAAGCTCGTCTACACGTACCTGCCCGACCTCATCAAGTACTACCTCGCCGAGGACGCGATCCTCCCGAACGTCGACACCTGGCGTCTCGAGGACCCGCTCGCCCTCGAAGAGGTCCTCGACCGCCTCGACGAGCTCGTCATCAAGCCCGTCGACGGCTCCGGCGGCAAGGGCCTCGTCGTGGGCCCGGACGCCTCGAAGGAGGAGCTCGCGACCCTCAAGACGAAGCTGCAGGAGGACCCGCGCGGCTGGATCGCGCAGCCGGTCGTCATGCTCTCCACCATCCCGACGCTCGTCGAGGACGGCATGCGTCCCCGCCACGCCGACCTGCGACCGTTCGCGGTCAACGACGGCAACGACGTCTGGGTGCTGCCGGGCGGACTCACGCGCGTCGCCCTGCCGGAGGGGCAGCTGGTCGTGAACTCCAGCCAGGGTGGCGGCTCGAAGGACACCTGGGTGGTCGGCCGTGCCTTCGACCCGAACGCCGCGCCCGAGGCCTCGTCGCACGACATCCAGGGTCTCGTCGCCGAGCAGGCCACGACCGAGACGACGTCGATCCCGATCATCTACGACCACGGAACGACCCCGGAGCACTCGCCCCAGGACCGTCCGGTCGGCAACCAGGACCAGCAGGAGCAACAGCAGCAGACGCTCTCCACGCCCGCTGTCACCGGGCAGGAGGACGCATCATGCTGAGCCGCATCGCCGAGAGCCTCTTCTGGATCGGCCGCTACATCGAGCGCAGCGACGGTACCGCGCGCATCCTCGACGTCCACCTGCAGCTGCTGCTCGAGGACCCGTGGATCGACGAGGACACCGCCTGCCGGTCGCTGTTGTCCGTCATGGGCAGCGACGCGCCCGCCGACCAGGAGCTCACCCGCCAGGACGTCCTCGCGCAGCTCGCCGTCGACCGCACCCACCCGGCGTCGATCGCCTACTCGCTCGGCGCAGCCCGCGAGAACGCGCGTCGTGCCCGTGAGATCGTGTCGACCGAGCTCTGGGAGTGCCTCAACACGACGCGTGCCCGGATGCCGCGCCGGGTCGCGAGCGACAAGGTGCACGAGTTCTTCGGGTGGGTGCGCGAGCGCTCGGCCCTCGCCGTCGGCATCGTCGACTCCGCCACGAGTCGTGACGACGCCTGGCGCTTCTTCACCCTCGGTCGCAGCCTCGAACGCGCCGACATGACCGCGCGGCTCCTGGCGACGCGGTCGCTCACCGAGGCGAGTGGCCCGTCCTGGACGACGATCCTCCGCTCCTGCGGCGCCTACGAGGCCTACCTGCGCACGTACCGCGGCATGCCGAGCGCGAAGAACGCGGCCGAGTTCCTGCTGCTCGACCAGCTCTTCCCACGGTCGGTCATGTTCTCCATCAGCCGGGCCGAGGAGTGCATGCGCGACCTCGAACCGCGCCGAGGCCGCGTCGGGACGGTCGATTCCGCCCAGCGCTTGCTCGGACAGATCCGGAGCGACCTCGAATACCGGCCCATCCAGGACACGCTCGTCGACCTCCCCGGTCGGATGGACGCCGTGCAGAACGTCACCAGCCAGGTGTCGGAGGCGATCCGCGAACGCTACTTCCCCACTCATGCGGTGCCCGCGTGGATCGGAGAGAACTCATGACCCGGCTCCACATCAAGCACAGCACGGGCTTCTCCTACGGCGGCAAGGTCAACGCGTCGTACAACGAGGCGCGCATGCTGCCGGTGACGACCGAGGACCAGTACGTCCTGTACTCGCACATCGACATCCAGCCGGGGGCGTCGCAGTCGACGTACACCGACTACTGGGGCATGAAGGTCTCGGCGTTCGAGGTGCTGACCCCACACGACGAGCTCTCGCTCACGGCGACGAGCCTCGTCGAGGTCCGGCCGCGCCAGCACGAACCGCACCCGACGGGCTGGGAGCAGCTCGACATCGCGACCCAGGCCGCCGTGACGCGGGTGGAGCACCTGGAGCAGACGCGCCGGACGACCCCGCCGGACGACCTCGTCGAGCTCGCCCGGACCATCGCCGACCGCCACGAGAGCCCGTGCGAGGCCGCGATGGCCATCAGTCGGGAGATCGGCGAGCAGATGGACTACGTGCAGGGCGTCACGAGTGTGTACTCGACCGCTGCCGAGGCGTGGGCGAACCGCAAGGGCGTCTGTCAGGACATCACGCACATCGTCCTCGGGGCGCTGCGTTCGGTCGGGATCCCGGCCCGCTACGTGTCGGGGTATCTGCACCCGAAGCCGCACGCGGCGATCGGCGAGACGGTGACGGGTGAGTCGCACGCGTGGGTCGAGTGGTTCTGCGGTGACTGGCGTGGGTTCGACCCGACGAACATGGTCGACGTGGGTGAGCGTCACGTCCTCATCGGGCGGGGGCGTGACTACGGCGACGTCTCCCCACTCCGCGGAGTGTACGCGGGCCCCTACCGCTCGAAGCTCTTCGTGAAGGTCGAGATCACCCGAGAGGCCTGACCCGCCGGCCGACGTGGGGCACACCCTCCTCGGTGGATGCGTCAGCGCGGTGCGCTGACGTGAGCGCGGGTCATGCGCGTGAGCGCGGGTCTCCGGAGCGTCGCGCTCACGCGCCAGCCCCGCGGTCGTGCCCGTTCGGGCGCTCTCGTGTCAGCGCATCGCGCCGACGCCCGCAACCCCGCGGTCACGTCAGCGCCCCGCGCCGGCACCCGTAGGATCGACGGCATGCAGACCGAGATGATCGTCCCGGCCCGCCGCCCGATGAAGCTGATCCCCGCGGTGCTGCTCGCCGCGTCCGCGTTCTGCCTCTTCGGCCTCATGCAGCCGCTCGCCGGCTATCCGCTCCTCGTCGCCGCGCTCGCGACCGCGATCCTCATCGACCGAGAACTCGCGAAGGACCTGTTCCTCATCGCGATCGGCATCGGGATCGTCTCGACCACATCCGTGGAGGCGGACGTCTCCTGGCCGAGCTTCTTCCGCATCGGCACCGTGCTCCTGCTGGCGGTCGGTGTCCCGTTCCTCATCGACCGATTCGTCTACCGGCGGAAGGCGATCACCTTCCCCTGGCGCAGCCGCGAGAAGAAGACGAAGGGCGAGATCGCCTATCTCGTCGCCGTTCCGCTGCTCGGCTGGGCGATCCTCCCGTTCTACTTCATCCGCTCCGGTGCCTACGAGAACTGGCCGGTGATCAGCGACGCCGGGGAACTCGGCCGGTTCTTCGTCGGCGTCAACGCGGTCGGCACGTGGGACGAGCTGTTCTTCATCTGCACCTGCTTCGCTCTGCTGCGCCGGCACTTCCCGGTCTGGCAGGCCAACCTTCTGCAGGCCGTCATCTTCGTCTCGTTCCTGTGGGAACTCGGTTACCGCTCGTGGGGTCCGCTGCTGACGTTCCCGTTCGCACTCCTCCAGGGGTACCTGTTCTCGAAGACGCGGTCGCTCGGGTACATCCTCGCGGTCCACCTGCTGTTCGACGCGATCGTCTTCCTCGCGATCGTGCACGCCCACCATCGCGACTGGATCCCGATCTTCTGGTACTGAGCGAAGACTTCGTCCGCCAGCGCACCGCTCTGACGCGAAGGTCGCTGTTCCGGGCCCAGCGCGGTGCGCTGACGCGAGCGGCGGTGTTCAGGTTCCAGCGCGGGTCTGGCGGGTGACCGCGGGTCTCCAGAGGGGCGCGCTCACGCCACAGCCCCGCGCTCGCGTCAGCGCACCGCGCTGGCAGCAAGCCGGACGGGGAATCAGGGGGCGGCGGGCTTCGTCGCCGCTCCGTCGAGCCAGAGCTCGGTCGACTCGTCACGGTGCACCCCGTCGGTGCCGACGTGCTTCTCGCTGATCGTCGGACCGTTCTTGATGACGTGCACGAGCGCCATCCCGTGACCTCGGCCGAGCTCGTAGTCCGCCTTCAGCCACTCGAGGATCTCACCGGCCTTCGTCGACGCGTCGAAGCCGCGGGCGTGCGCCTCGTCGACGAGCGCGCGCGGGGTCTTGCCGGTCTTCGCCTCGGCGGCATCGAGATAGGCCTGGAACGACATGACGGCTCCTTCGTCGATCGGGTGTCAGCGCCATCGTAGCCAGCGCCGGCACCGAGCGATAGGCCTCGCAGCGCGCCATGCGGCCTCCCTCCAGGGTGGGCGGCGACGACGCCAATAGGGTGAGGGGATGGACCGCCCCAGCAGGACCCCCGCCGGATTCGCCGCGACCGTCGGCATCGACCTCCTCGCCGTCATCGTGTTCGTCCTCATCGGCCGCGCCAGCCACGGCGAAGGCGTCCTCGGACTCCTCGTGACGCTGTGGCCGTTCGCCGTCGGGCTCCTCGTCGGACACGTGCTCGCGCTCGTCCTCGGTCAGCGTGAGACCCGCTCCGTCCGCTGGGCGGGCGTCGTCGTCTGGGTGTCGACCGTCGTCGTCGGAATGGTGCTGCGCGCGGTCTCCGGCCAGGGCGTCCAACTCAGCTTCGTCATCGTGACCGTCCTCGTCCTCGCCGCTCTCCTCCTGGGGTGGCGCTTCGTCGCGTGGCTCATCGCGCGCCGACGCCGATGACGACCCCGACCCCGACCCCGACACCGACGAGCACATGAGCGCCGAGCGCTGGGGACGCTGGTACTTCGCGGTGCAGGCCCTCGCCGGTGCAGCGTGGTGGGTGTCGGTGTTCCTCGTCCCGCCCGTCCGTGCGGCGACGCTCGGCAGCCTCGACCCCGTCGTCACAGCCGTGCTCGACGTCCCGTTCTTCGTCGTCGCCTCGGCGCTCGCCGCATGCGCCATCCAATGGGCGGCGATCCTCGCGACCGGATGGACGCTGCTGGTCACCGTGTCACTGGGGATCTTCGCGGCCGTGACCCAGGAGGCGGGCGTCGGTGCCCTGCTGATGATCGGTGCCGCGTTCGGCTCGGTCACGGCACTCGCGCTCGTCCTCACGGGCGGGATCCCGAGAGCGTGGATCGCCGTCGGGCCGTTCGCCTTCCGCCCGGCGGATGCGTCGGCGTCGACCGGTTCGCAACTCGTGAGGACCGCCGTCGAGATCGTCGCGTTCTGGGGTGTCTTCCTCGCGGTGATCCCCGCCGTCCTGCGCTTCTTCGAGTCGCGGTGGCAGGTCGCGGTCGCCCTGCCGCCGGGTGCCGAGCAGTTCGCCGTGGCCGTCGGCATCGTCGTCCTGGTGCTCGGGAGCGTCGTCGGGCTCTGGTCCGCAGCCGCGATGGCGACGACCGGTGGTGGGACGCCGCTACCCGCCGCGATGCCGAACCGACTCGTCATCGCCGGCCCGTATCGCTTCGTCCGCAATCCGATGGCCGTCGGCAGCATCGTCCAGGGCATCGGCGTCGGACTCCTGCTGTCGTCCTGGATCGTGGTCGTCTACGCGGTCTTCGGCGCCGTCGTCTGGAACGTCCTGGTCCGGCCGGTCGAGGAGGCCGACCTCGAGGCGCGCTTCGGCGAGCCGTACCGCCGCTACCGCGATGAGCTGCGGTGCTGGGTCCCGAGCCTCCGTCCGGTGGCGGCTCGTTCGTGACTCCTGCTGCGCGTGACGACCGGCCGCGTCACCCGCCGCCCCGCCCGGCCGGGAGCCCCGGCGGTCGCAGGATGCAGGAGTTGTGGACGCCGAGCGGGTCGGAGCGGAGGACCGTCTAGCGGCGGGAGCCGGTGAGGGTCGTCGACTCGTCGACCGGCGACGACTCCGGACGCGGCTCGGGCGCCTTCGCGCGCGACTTCGGCTTCGGCAGCGGGATCGGCGAGGTGAGCGCGATCTGCTCCGAGAAGTCCTCCGGCGTGACCGGGGACACGACCCCGTCGTGGGTGAACTGCAGGCGCCAGCGGGAGTCCGGCGCGACGCGCAGACGGAGGTGATGACGGAACACCCCGTAGGCGAGGCCGGTGGCGCAGGCCGCGAACCCGGCGAGTGCGCCCAGGCCGAGCGCCCAGCGCGGCCCGAAGGTGTTCGCCACCCACCCGACGATGGGCGCGCCGATCGGGGTGCCACCCATGAGGATCGCCATGTACAGCGCCATCACCCGGCCACGGACGGCGGCCTCGGTGCTCGTCTGCACGAGTCCGTTCGCCGTCGTCAGGAGCGTCACCGTCGAGAAGCCGACGAGGATCAGCACGGCGGCGAACGACCAGTAGCTCGGCATGAACGCGGCCGTGAGTGCAGCGACGCCGAAGAGCCCGGCCGCGCCGACGATCATCCGCATCTGGGCCTGCGCCCGCCGCGCCGCGAGGAGCGCGCCGGTCAGGGAACCGATCGCGAGCACCGAGGAGAGGATGCCGTACTCGCCCGCGCCCTTGCCGAACTCGACGGCCATGGTCGAGGCGAAGATCGGGAAGTTCATGCCGAACGCGCCCATGATGAACACGATCACGAAGATCACCATGAGGTCCGGCCGTCCGCGGACGTAGCGGAAGCCCTCGACGAACTGTCCTCTCGCCCGCGGTGGGCGCGGCGCCCGACGGAGCTTGCCGGTGCGCAGGGCCAACAGGGCGCCGATGACGCCGAGGAAGGTGAAGGCGTTCACGACGAACACCCACCCGGAGCCGATCGCGACGATGAGGAGACCGGCGATGGCCGGGCCGACCATGCGCGCCGCGTTGAAGGACGCCGAGTTGAGCGCGACGGCGTTCGACATGTTGTGCTCGTCGACGAGCTCGGAGACGAAGGTCTGGCGGGCCGGGCCGTCGACGGCGTTGATGATGCCGAGGGCCAGCGCGAAGAGGTACATGTGCCACAGCTCGGCGTGACCGAAGATGAGCAGGGCGCCGAGGGCTGCGGCCAGGAGCATGAGGCTCGACTGGGTGAGGATGAGGATCTTCCGCTTGTCGAAGCGGTCGGCGATGAGACCGGTGATCGGCACGAGGACGAGCTGCGGCCCGAACTGCAGGGCCATGGTGGCGCCGACGGCCACGGCGTCGTTGTCGGTGAGGTCGGTCAGCACGACCCAGTTCTGGGTGGTGGCCTGCATCCAGGCGCCGACGTTCGACACGAGTGCGCCGATGAACCAGATGCGGTAGTTGACGCTGGACAGGGAACGGAACATTGCACTCACTGGGTGGCGAGTCTCCTCATGATCTCGGCTGCGCGGGCGAGGGTGTCGCGTTCGTCCGGGGTGAGCGCGCGCAGTTGCTGGGTGATCCACGCGTCGCGTTTCCGGACGGTCTCGGTGACGGTGGTGTGGCCCGCTTCGGTGAGGGCGATGGTGACCTTCCGGCGGTCGGCCGCGTCGGTTTCTCGGGTGACGTACCCGGCCTCTTCGAGGCAGTTGACGGTGCGATTCATGGATGGCGCGGACACGCGGTCGCGTTCGGCCAGTGCCCGCAGGGTTGCGGAGCCCTCTTTGTAGAGCCCTCCGAGGACGGAGAACTGTGGATCGCTGAGGTCGTCGACCGACTTCTCCCCGCGCAGTCGTCTCGCGAGCCGGAAGGTGCCCATCCGGAGTTCGGACGCCTGCTCGGCGATCGTCAGTGCCCTGGTCTTCGTCGCTGCTCCGCTTGCCACGATCCATTAGCTTAGCTCATTAGCCACCCTAAGTATACCCGCGAACTGTCACAAACCGACAGTGCACGGGGAGCAGGACTGGCAGTTGGTGACAGTTCGCGAGCAGGGGGGTCAGAGCCAGCGGCGGGCTCGGAAGATGGCGTACAGGGTCCCGGAGAGGACGAGCATCGCTCCGATGGCGACCGGGTAGCCGAACTGCCAGTGCAGCTCTGGCATGTCGTCGAAGTTCATGCCGTAGACGGTGCCGATGAGTGTCGGGGCGAAGAGGATTGCCGCCCAGGAGGAGATCCGCTTGATCTCCTCGTTCTGCGCTAGCGCCGTCTCGCTCATCCGACGCGACTCCTCGTTCTGCGCGAGGCTCGCCTCCGAGAGGCGTCGCATCTCCTCGTTCTGCTGCTGCGTCATGAGCGTCGCGTGCACCGTGAGCGCGTTGCGGAGCAGGTGGCGGAAGGAGTCGACGCGCTCCGCGATCCGGAGGGTGTGGTCGAGCACGTCGCGGAAGCCGTTGCGCAGCTCCTCGTCGAGACCGTACTTGTCGGCACCCTGCAGCAGGCCGTGGAGCATGGCCCGCAGGGGCGTGGTCGCGCGCTGGAACGCGATGACCTGACGCAACAGTTCGTAGATGCGACGCGAGACGTCCGCGGCGTCGCCGAAGAGCTCGTCCTCGATCTCGTCGATGTCGTTCTCGAGCCCCGCGACGACGGGACCGTAGCCGTCGACGACCTGGTCGAGCACCGCGTGCAGGACGGCGTCGGGACCGAGTGCGAGGATGTCGGGCCGGGCTTCGAGTCGCCGCCGGACCTGGCCGAGGTCGGGCTTTTCCGCGTGGCGGACCGTGACGACGAACCCGGGTCCGACGAACAGGTGCACCTCGCCGAACTCGACCCGCTCCTCCTCGTCCAGGTAGCGGGCGGGACGCAGGACGACGAACAGCGTGTCGCCGTACCGCTCGAGCTTCGCCCGCTGATGGCCCTTCAGGGCGTCCTCCACGGCGAGCGGATGCAGGTCGAACTCCTGAGCGACGGAGCGGATCTCCGACGGTTCCGGGCGGTACAGACCGATCCAGGCCATGCCGCGCTGTTCGTTGAGGAGCTCGTACGTCGCGTCGAGCGATCGCGGGCTCGCCGAGCGCCGTCCGGTCACGTAGATGCCGTTGTCGATGAGTGCCATGAGGTCTCCGTCCATCGATCGACGGGAACGTGCGGCGGCCGCGCGGGTGCAGGCGATCGCGGTGGATCGCACCCGGGGAGGTGTGAGTGAGGGCGCCTCGGCACCGGCGGTGGCAGCGCCTACCGGGTGAGGGAGGCGGGGCGGCTCGTCGATGCGGTGGCGCGGGTACTGTCACCAGCCATGGCCGCTCACCTCGCTTCCGTCGAAACCTGCCGGCCCGCCGTTCGGGCCTCGTTCACCGTACGCCTGCCCTCCGGGAACTGCAAACGGACTCGCGACGCCGCCGGTCCGAGGGCCTACGCTGGCGGGATGAGCGAGCAGACCCCGCCACCCGTCTCCGACGCGAACCGCCCCGTCGAGCCACGACCGTATGCGACCGAGACGATCGTCGACGACGACGGCGTCACGGTCTACGTCTACCTGTGGGAGGTGCCGAACCCGCGGGCCGTCGTGCACATCGCCCACGGCGCGGGCGAGCACGCCCTCCGGTACGGGCGTCTCGCCGCACGGCTCAACGACGCGGGATACACGGTCGTGGCCGACGACCACCGCGGCCACGGTCGCACGGGCCTCGAGCACCTCGGCCTCGGCAAGCTCGGCCCGCGGACCACCCGGGGCGCGATCGACTCCGTCGCCGCCGTCGGCCGGTACCTGCGGACCCGCTTCCCCGAGTCGCGGCTCGCGTTGCTCGGTCACAGCTGGGGCTCGCTCATGGCGCAGAAGGTCGTCGCCGAACACGATCTGTACGAACTCCTCATCCTCTCCGGCACCTCGCTCGCGATGCCCGGCGTCATCAACGCCGGCGACCTCAACAAGCGCTGGCGGAAGACCGGGAAGACCGGTCTCGAGTGGCTCAACCGCGACCCGGCAGCCTGGGCCGCGTTCGCCGCCGACGAGCGCAACTTCGACATCGGCGTCACCCCCGTGTGGAACCCGATCCAGGCGTTCGCCTTCCTCGGTCGCCCGCCGAAGCGCCTGCCGCGCAAGCTGCCCGTGCTGATCCTCGGCGGCTCCGACGATGCCCTCGGCGGCGTCCGCGGCCTGACCCTGCTCCGCGACGCGTACGTGAAGCGCTCGAAGCTGACGGACGTGACGCTCGTCATCTACCCCGAGGCGCGGCACGAGATCTTCAACGAGCTGAACCGCGAGGACGTCGAGCGCGACGTCGTGGAGTGGCTCGACCAGCGCACCTGAGCGGGCGGGTCGCCGGGTGTGCGGACCGGTGACAAGCTCAGGGGCCGCGGGGTACAGTCGCGACACCCACACTCGACGCAGAGGAGACCCGGTGACCTCGGACGGACCCACCTACAGCCACCGCAGACGGAACTCGGCCGAGCGCATCGCGCGGTCGCTCGCGGGAGCGAGTACGGTCCCGTACTGGCTCGACAGCCCCGACCGGCCGACGTCGGAGCCCCGACTCGTCGGCCAGGTCACGGCGGATCTGCTGGTCGTCGGCGGCGGCTACTCCGGACTCTGGACGGCGCTCATCGCCAAGGAGACCGACCCCTCGCGTGACGTCGTGCTCATCGAGGGCAAGGAGGTCGGCTGGGCGGCGAGTGGCCGGAACGGCGGCTTCTTCGAGGAGAGCCTCACCCACGGCGTCGACAACGGCGAGCGTCACTTCGCCGACGAACTGCCGGAGCTCGATCGCCTGGCGGACGAGAACTTCGACGAGTTCGTCGCCACGCTCGACCGTCTCGGGATCGACGCCGAGTTCGAGCACACCGGTGTGCTCACGGTCGCGACCGAGCCGCATCAGGTCGACGCGCTGCGCGAGGTGTCGGGCGACGGTGTCTTCCTCGATCGCGAGGCCGTCCAGGCGCTCGTGCACTCACCCGTGTACCTGGCTGGTCAGCGCGAGTGGAAGAGCACCGCGCTCGTCCACCCGGCGAAGCTCGCCTGGGGCTTGAAGCGCGCCTGCATCGAGCTCGGTGTGCGGGTCTTCGAGCACACCCCGGCGACCCGGCTGCGGCGCTCGGGCGACGGCGTCGCGGTGACCACGAAGCAGGGCGGGGTGCAGGCCCGGCAGGTCGCGCTCGCCACCAACGGCTTCCCGTCGCTCCTCAAGCGCACGGAACTCCTGACGATCCCCGTGTACGACTACGTGCTCATGACCGAGCCGCTCTCCCCGGAGCAGCTCGAGAGCATCGGGTGGACCGACCGTTTCGGTATCGCCGACTCGAGTCGCGAGTTCCACTACTCCCGCCGGTCCGCCGACGACCGCATCCTCTACGGCGGCTTCGACGCGGTCTACCACCGGGGTGGCAGGATCCGGCCGGAGCACGATCAGCGCCGCGAGACGTTCGAGACCCTCGCCGACCACTTCTTCACGACCTACCCGCAACTCGACGTCCGGTTCACCCACGCGTGGGGCGGCATGATCGACATGTGTTCGCGGCTCTCGGCGTTCCAGGGCACGGCACTCGGCGGACGCGTCGCCTACAGCGCCGGGTTCACCGGGCTCGGGGTCGGCGCGACGCGCTTCGGTGCGAAGGTCATGCTCGATCTGCTGAGTGGCGAATCGACCGAGTTGACCCGCCTGAAGATGGTCCGGTCCAAGCCGATCCCCATCCCGCCGGAGCCCATCGCGAACCCCGCGATCCAGACCGTCCGCCGCGCGGTCGCCCGTTCCGACGCGAACGAGGGCCGCGACGGCCTGCTCCTGAAGGTCATGGACCGCTTCGGCATCGGCTTCGACTCCTGACCCGGTTCGACGCCCCTTCCGGGGAATCCGGACGCCGTCCAGGAATAGGCTGGGGGCATGCATGGTGAGTACAAGGTCCCGGGTGGCAAGCTCGTCGTCGTCGATCTCGAGGTGGTCGACGACCGCATCGCGGACTTCCGCCTCGCCGGCGACTTCTTCCTCGAACCCGACGACGCACTCGCGCTGATCGACCGCGCCGTCACGGGGCTTCCCGCCACCACCGACGCCGCAGGCCTCGCCGCGGCCATCCGCGGGGCGCTGCCCGAGGACGCCGTGCTCCTCGGCTTCACGCCCGAGGCCGTCGCGACGGCGATCCGCCGCTCGCTCGCGAAGGCGACGGGCTGGGGCGACTACGACTGGCAGCTCGTCCACGAGGGCTCGGTGTCACCCCAGCTCCACCTCGCGCTCGACGAGGTCCTGACGAACGAGGTCGGCGAGGGCCGCCGTGGTCCGACGCTCCGCATCTGGGAGTGGGACCAGTCGGCGGTCGTCATCGGCAGCTTCCAGTCGCTCAAGAACGAGGTCGACCTCGACAACGCGAAGGCGAACGGCTTCGAGGTCGTCCGCCGCGTCTCCGGCGGTGGCGCGATGATGATGCAGCGCGGTGGCATCATCACCTACTCGCTCTACGTCCCGGCCGAGCTCGTGAACGGCATGACCTTCGCCGACTCCTACGCCTACCTCGACGACTGGGTGCTCGTCGCCCTCCGTTCGCTCGGCATCGAGGCGACGTACCAGCCGCTCAACGACATCACGAGCCCGTCGGGCAAGATCGGCGGTGCCGCGCAGAAGCGACTCGGGAACGGCGCCGTCCTGCACCACGTCACGATGAGCTACGACATGGACGGGGAGCTCATGACCCGGGTGCTCCGCATCGGGCGTGAGAAGCTCAGCGACAAGGGCACGACTTCTGCGGCGAAGCGCGTCGACCCGCTCCGCAGCCAGACCGGGCTCTCGCGGGCCGAGATCATCGACCGCATGAAGGACACCTTCGTCGAGATCACCGGCGCGACCCCCGGCCACGTCACCGATGCCGAGCGCTCCGCCGCCGAGCAGCTCGTCACCGACAAGTTCGCCACCGACGCCTGGCTCACCCGCGTCCCATAACCCTCCCCGCAGCCCGCGAGGGGTCCCGAATGGTCGGTCCGGGAGGATCGGCACCAGCCATCCGGGACCCCTCGCGGGCTAGGGTGGGGGGACGATGACAGCGCAGAACGAGACACCCGACCCGTCGACCCCCGCCACGCAGGCGTCCCTCGAGCAACGGCTCGCCGACGCGGTGGCCGCCGAGAGCGAGACCCGGGTCGTCGAACGCTGCGTCTCCCTGCTCGCCGGTCGCTACGAGGGTGAGGACTTCCTCCGCGTCGTCGGCGGACACCACGCCGAGGGCATCCTCGGCGGAGCGCCCGCGCTGTACTGGCCCGAGCTCTGGGGCACCCGCGCCCTGCTGCACGTGTGGGACGACTCGGCCACCGCGCCCGTCGTCGGAGCACTCGGCAACCAGGCCTGGCGCGTCCGGGAGATGGCCGCACGCGTCTGCGCCGAGCGTCGGATCGGCGACGTCGCCGCGATCGCACCACTGCTGAGCGACGACCACGCCCGCGTGCGCGCAGCCGGAGCCCGGGCGCTCGCCGTCGTCGGTGGAGAGGACGCCAAGCCGCTCCTCGAAGCGCTCCTCCGTGACCCCGACCGCGAGGTCCGTCGCGCCGCGCAGCAGTCGGCGAAAGCGCTCGCCGCCCGCCGCTGAGCTCGCGAGGGGGCCCGAACGGTCGGTCCCGGACGCTCGGCACCAGCCATTCGGGACCCGTCGCGGGCCGGACTAGTGGGTGCCGGCCTCGAGCAGGATGATGACGATCCCGAAGAGGGCCGTCGCGACACCGCCGAGGAGACACCACCACCAGCGTGACCCGCGCACCACGAACGCCGCGCAGCCGAGCACGAAGAGCATCAGCGTGGACACCTGCAACGCCAGGATCACGGCATGCTCATGGCTGAGCACACCGGCGATGCCGAACACGAGCGGGATCGTCGGGAGCACGGCGGACAGGAGCATCCCGGACGACTCCTGGAACCCGTGCCTGATCGACGCTCCGAGTGTCACCAACGCTTCGTGCCGATCGTCGCCGTGGTGTGCGAGGGCGGCCGAGTAGACGTGCGCGAGCCAGAACACGATGAGGGTCAGCGCACTCGTGATGAGCACCTGTTCGACGTCGTCGTCCTCGTACACGCTCGACGCGCCGACGAGGCCGGCGTAGACGACGGTGCCGTAGATCGCGCTCGACGAGGTGAGGCGTCGCAACGGTGACAGATTCGGCTGCATGATCCAGAGGATAGCGGGCACCGCGGCCCGGCGTCCGGTTCAGTCGCCGACGTTGCGCTCGCCGCGCTCGTAGACCGAGGCG
Source organism: uncultured Plantibacter sp. (assembly GCF_963518075.1). Taxonomy (NCBI): domain Bacteria; kingdom Bacillati; phylum Actinomycetota; class Actinomycetes; order Micrococcales; family Microbacteriaceae; genus Plantibacter; species uncultured Plantibacter sp. The sequence goes on along the minus strand of NZ_CAUQHZ010000004.1, from coordinate 91,862 downwards.
GCGGGCCCGACGATGTTGGTGTCGGGCGTGCCGACGACCTCGTGGTCCTTGTTCTCGTAGTCGAAGCGGTGCAGCACGTGCCGCATCGCCTCGACCCTGGCGCGCTTCTTGTCGTTGCTCTTGACGATCGTCCACGGGGCGTCGGCGGTGTCCGTCGCTTCGAGCATCGCCTCCTTCGCGCGGGTGTAATCGCCCCACTTGTCGAGTGACGCGAGGTCCATCGGGGAGAGCTTCCATTGCCGCACCGGGTCGACCTGCCGGATCGCGAAGCGCGTCCGCTGCTCGTCGGCGGAGACGGAGAACCAGAACTTCACGAGGTCGACGCCGTCGCCGACGAGCATCTGCTCGAACAGCGGTGCCTGGCGCATGAACTCGTCGTACTGCGCCGGGGTGCAGAACCCCATCACGCGTTCGACGCCCGCGCGGTTGTACCAGGACCGGTCGAACAGCACGATCTCGCCGGCGGCCGGCAGGTGCTGGACGTAGCGCTGGAAGTACCACTGCGTGGACTCGCGGGCGGTCGGCTTCTCGAGCGCCACGACACGGGCGCCGCGCGGGTTGAGGTGCTCGGTGAAGCGCTTGATCGTGCCGCCCTTGCCCGCGGCGTCGCGTCCCTCGAACACGACGACCAGCCGACGGTCGTTCGCCTTGATCCAGTTCTGCAGCTTCAGCAGCTCGATCTGGAGCAGCCGCTTGTCGCTCTCGTACTGCTCACGCGACATGCGCTCCGCATACGGGTAGCCCTCGCGCCAGGTGTCGATGTGGCTGCCGGCGGCGTCCAGCAGGATGGGGTCGTCGTCGTCGACATCGACCACCTGGTAACCGTCGACCTGGTCGAGTGCGGGCGGTGGTGCGTAGTGCGAGACGAGCTGCTGCATGGTCGGGACGCTAGTCCCCGTGCGTGACCGCCAGGTGGCCGGTGGGTGACGCGCTCGTGGCTAGCCGGCGGAACGGGTGAGGAGGTCCTGACGCTCGGGGTGCGCGTCGAACCACTCGCCCACGTACCAGCACATCGGGACGATCCGACGGTCGCTGTGCTGCTCGACGTCGTCGACCGCGTAGGCGACGAGTTCGCCCGCGTACCCCTTGCCGCGGAACGGCGGCGTGGTGAAGGTGCGGGGGAAGGAGATCGAGTCGCCCGAGATGCGGTAGTCGACGACGCTCACCAGCTGGCCGTCGACGTGCATGGTGTAGCGCTGGGCATCGGTCTCGTTGGCGAACTCCGTGGTCATACGCGGTACAACGCGCGGGGTCGGTCGTTCCTTCCCGGGTGTGCAGGCCGCGGGCTGCCAGAATAGGCACATGTCCCTCGCCGCAGCAGCCGATGAAGTGCCGCTGCGATGGACCCCGGACGGCCCCGACCTCGTCCTCGAGGGCGACAACCTCGACGTCGTGGCCCAATTGCCCGACGAGGCGTTCACGCTCATCTATCTCGACCCGCCGTTCAACACCGGCCGCGTGCAGCGTCGCCACTCCTCGACCTCGGTGCGCACCGCTGAGACGGGGGTGAACCGTTTCGCCGGCTTCAAAGGGCAGGCGTACGAGCGCATCCGCGGCGACCTCAGACGCTTCGACGACGCTTTCGACGACTACTGGGGCTTCCTCGAGCCGCGACTCGTCGAGGCCTGGCGCGTCCTGGCCGCCGACGGCACCCTCTACCTCCACCTCGACTACCGCGAGGCGCACTACGCGAAGGTTCTCCTCGACGCCCTCTTCGGTCGGGAGTGCTTCCTCAACGAGATCATCTGGGCCTACGACTACGGCGCGAAGGCGCAGAGCCGCTGGCCGACGAAGCACGACACGATCCTCGTCTACGTGAAGGACCCGAAGGGGTACCACTTCGACAACGCGACCGTCGACCGCGAGCCCTACATGGCGCCCGGGCTCGTCACCGCGGAGAAGGCGGCGCGCGGCAAGCTCCCCACCGACGTCTGGTGGCACACGATCGTGTCGCCGACCGGCCGCGAGAAGACCGGGTACCCGACGCAGAAGCCGGAAGGGATCCTGCGTCGCATCGTGCAGGCGTCCTCCCGCGAGGGCGACTGGGTGCTCGACTTCTTCGCCGGCAGCGGCACGACGGGGGCGGTCGCGAAGGCGCTCGGTCGTCGTTACGTCCTCGTCGACGAGAACCCGCAGGCGATCGAGATCATCCGCTCCCGCCTCTCCTAGCCCGCGAACGGTCAGTTCAGCACAGTCGCTGCGCCCGGGACTATCGTCTGGTGACCGTTCGCGGGCTGGCGGGGAGGGTCAGACGGAGGCGCGCGGGACGAGGCGGGTCGGCATCATCGTGACGCGCTCGACCGGTTCGCCGGCGAGGCGACGGACCAGCACCCTCGCCATCTCGGCACCGAGGTCGATGGGCGACTGCGCGATCGTCGTGAGCGGCGGTGCGGCGGTCTCGCCGTAGCGGTCGTCGTCGTAGCCCACGACGGCGATGTCGCCGGGGATCGTCAGGCCGGCTTCGCGGATGACGGAGTAGGCGCCGGCGGCCATCTGGTCGTTCGCGGCGAAGAGTCCGTCGATGGGCACGCCGCGCGCGAGGAGACGCCGCATCGCGGCAGCGCCGTCGGCCGGGGAGAAGTCGCCCACCTCGACGAGGTCGTGCGGAAGACCCGCGAGCTCGAGCTCCGCGCGCCACCCGGCGAGTCGGTCGACCCCACCCGGCATGTCCTGACGACCCGCGATCGTCGCGATCCGCGTCCGGCCGGCCTCGATGAGGTGACGGGCCGCGGTCCTCGCGCCCTCGACGTTGTCGACGTCGACGTAGGTGCTGTCGACGATGTCGGCACCCATCGGGCGACCACCGAACACGATCGGGAGCTCCTGGCCGAGCCGCGTGTACGAGTGGTCGCCACTGTGGTGTGACACGACGAGCGCGCCGTCGACGTTGCCGCCGAGCAGGTATCGGCGGGTCTTCTCGGAGTTCGCCTCACTCGCGATGAGGAGGTTGAGTGTGTAGTCGGTCTCCGCCAGCTCGAGGGCCACTCCCTGCACGACCGCCGCGAAGAAGGGGTCCGAGAACACCCGGGCGGTCGACTCCGGGACGACGAGCGCGATGACCTGGGTCCGGCGGGAGGCCAGGGACCGGGCGGCGCGGTTCGGGACGTAGTCGAGCGCGGCGATCGCCTCGTTCACGACCGCGACGACCTCGGCCGTGACCTTCGGCGAGCCGTTGACGACGCGCGACACGGTCGCGCGGGAGACGCCTGCGCGTGCCGCCACCATCTCGAGTGTCGGGGCCCCTTGACCGGACTGCATCATCGTCCCCTTCCGAGCGGGTGAGCGTGCCGAGTGCAGTGTATCGCCGGGCGTCTGGACGTCCGTGGCCGGTGTCGCTCCTCTGGAGGTGACCGGCGTGTCGCGGCCCCTCGATCGCGACACGCCGGAGTGTTCCTGCGTCAGGAAAGCTCCGCCACGGTGGGCACCACACGCGAGGCGGCGATGCGGCGTGCGTACGCCAGTCCGCTGTCCTTGATCGTGCGCTCCTGCGTGTCGTAGTCGACCCGCACGATGCCGAACCGCTTGTCGTAGCCGTAGGCCCACTCGAAGTTGTCGAGCAGTGACCAGACGAAGTAGCCGCGCACGTCGGCGCCGTCGGCGATCGCGAGTTCCACCTGGTCGATGTGGTCCTGGATGAAGGCGTCGCGGTCGACGTCGTGGATGCGGCCGTCCTCCGCGACGACGTCGTCGTAGGCCGCACCGTTCTCGGTCACGTACAGCGGCGGCAGCGTCGGATACTCGTGGCCGAGTCGGACGAGCAGGGTGCGGAGGCCGGCGGGGTGCACCTCCCAGTCCATCGCGGTGCGCGGGAGTCCGCGGCTCGGGAAGGAGATGTCGGGGGAGGCGAGCCACGGCGAACCTGCCTCGCGCTCGGTCGCGCCGGAGTGGCCGCCGTCGGCGCCGGAGTCGTCGGGGTGACCCGACACGAGGTCGTCGTGGTAGTGGTTGACGCCGAGGAAGTCGATCGGGGCGGAGATGGTCTCGAGGTCACCGTCGTGGATGAGTGTGTCGAGGCCGAGGCCCTCGAGGTCTTGGGCGACGTCGGCCGGGTACTCGCCGAGGACGATCGGTTCGAGGAAGATGCGGTTCATGATGCCGTCGACGCGGCGGGCGGCGTCGACGTCGGCCGGGTCGGTGGGGTCCGCCGGGATCGCGTTGGTGAGGTTGAGGGTGATGCCGATCTGCTCGGCACCGAGCTCGCGGAGGCGGGTGGTCGCCAGCCCGTGGGCGAGGTGCTGGTGGTGGATGGCGGCGAGCGCGGCGGCCTCGTCGCGGCGACCCGGTGCGTGCACGCCGACCGCATAGCCGAGGAGTGAGGAGCAGAACGGTTCGTTGAAGGTCGTCCAGTGCCGGACGCGGTCGCCGAGCGCGTCGTAGGTCGCCTCGGCGTAGTCGACGAAGCGCAGGGCGGTGTCGCGGTTCGTCCAGCCGCCCTGCTCCTCGAGCGCCTGCGGAAGGTCCCAGTGGTACAGGGTGAGCCAGGGGAGGATGCCGGCGTCGAGGAGCTGGTCGACCAGGCGACTGTAGAAGTCGAGGCCGGCTGGGTTGACGTCGCGGTCGCCCGGCTTGATGCGCGCCCAGCTCGTGGAGAAGCGGTAGGCGTCGAGGCCCAGCTCGGACATGATCGCGATGTCGCCGGCGGTGCGGTGGTAGTGGTCGACGGCGACCTCGAGGTCGTCACCGTTGGCGATCGCTCCGGGCACCCGGGCGAAGGCGTCCCAGATGGAGTCCTCCTTGCCGTCCTCGTGTGCCGCCCCCTCGACCTGGGCGGCCGCGGTGGCGGAACCCCAGAGGAACGGCGGCAGGATCAGGGCCGGGCGGGTGGTGGGCTGGGGGGCGTGCGTCATCGAAGCTCCTCGTGGCTGGGTGCACGCCCATGCTATCGCCTGCTGAGAGCGCTCTCATGTCGGTCTCGCGTGTGGGTGGGGTGTGGCGCCAGCGCGGTGCGCTGACGCGAGCGCGGGTCTACGGAGTGAGCGCGCCCCTCCAGAGGGGCGCGCTCACGTGCTGGGGCCGCGGTGGCGCCGATTCGACAGCGCTCACGTCAGCGCGGTGCGCTGGCAAACCGACGAACGACGGTCAGCGACGGGTGGAGGGATCGACGACGCGGTTGCTCGCGGTGTCGGGTGACAGCTGCGACCCCGCCAGCTCGGCGGCACGCTGGGCGGCGAGCGACAACTCGCCCTCGGCGTCCTCCGCAGCCTGGGCGTCGGTTCGCTCCTGCAGCGCCGACTTCGCCCGCAGCGGCGGCGCCTTGAGGAACCAGCTCAGCACGAATGCGACGGCGACCACCGCGAAGCTCACCCAGAACACGGTCACGGTCGCATCCGCGAACCCCGTGAGGAACGGCGCGGCCAGGTCGTGGTTCGCACCGACGAGGAACGAGGTGTCGCCGTCGAGCGCGGAACCGGCCGAGCCGCTGTTCTCCTGCGCCCGCTGCAGCACCTTGAGGATGCCCTCGTTCGCCGGGTCCGACAGCACGGCCGGGTCCTGCGCCGCGGCCCGGACCCGTTCGCTGAGCGTCGGATCCGCGAACGCCGCCGCGATGGTCGTCGGGATCCGCGTGTAGAGCACGGAGAAGATCACGGCCGTGCCCAGCGTTCCACCGATCTGACGGAAGAAGGTCGACGAGCTCGTCGCCACCCCGATGTCGCGTGCCTCGACGGCGTTCTGGCTCGCGATCGTCAGCGTCTGCATCAGCTGGCCGAGTCCGAGGCCGACGAGCAGCATGCCGCCCATCATCCACCAGACGGGCTTGTCGGCCGTCGCGAAGCTGAAGTAGAAGAAGCCGCTCAGGAGCAGGAAGGTACCGACGATCGGGAACGCCTTGTACTTGCCGGTCCGGGCGATGATCTGGCCGCTCGCGATCGACGAGATCATGAGGCCGAGGATCATCGGCAGCATCAGCAGACCGGACTCGGTCGGTGTCGCGCCTTCGACGAGCTGCAGGAACAGCGGCACCGTCATCATCGCGCCGAACATCCCGAACCCGACGAGCACGCCGAGGATGGTGGCGACCCGGAAGGTGGAGTTCTTGAAGAGCTTCAACGGGATGAGAGCGTCGTCGCCCATCGCCCGTTCGACGAGGATGAACCCGACGATGCCGGCGACCCCGATGGCGTAGCAGGCGATGGACCCTGCCGAGGCCCAGCCCCAGATGCGGCCCTGCTCGGCGACGAGCAGCAGGGGCACGACGGCGAGGACGACCGTTGCGGCACCCCACCAGTCGATGCGGACGCTGTGGCGGGTGTGCGGGATGTGCAGGAAGCGGAGGACGATCGCGAGCGCGATGACACCGATCGGCAGGTTGATGAGGAACACCCAGCGCCAACCGGTGATGAACAGCAGCTCGGGGGCCCCGGCGAACAGGCCGCCGATCAGCGGGCCGATGACACTCGAGACACCGAAGACCGCGAGGAAGTACCCCTGGTACTTGGCGCGCTCGCGCGGGGCGAGCATGTCGCCCATGATCGTCAGCGGCAGGGCCATGAGGCCACCGGCGCCGAGGCCCTGGATGGCACGGAAGATCGCCAGCTCGTACATCGAACCGGACATACCGGCGAGCAGCGAGCCGATGAGGAAGATCGAGATCGCGATAATGAACAGCGGGCGGCGGCCGAAGATGTCGGACAGCTTGCCGTAGATCGGCGTCGAGACGGTCGAGGTGATCAGGTACGCGGTGGTGACCCACGCCTGGAGGGCCATGCCGTCGAGGTCGTCGGCGATCGTGCGCATCGAGGTGCCGACGATGGTCTGGTCGAGTGCGGAGAGGAACATCCCGGCCATGAGGCCGAAGATGATGAAGAGGATCTGCCGGTGGCTGAGGACGGGGGCGGATCCCGACGGCTCGGTCGAGGCGGGGGAACTGGATGACATGCGGTCTCGTTCGACTCTGGGCGCGCCGGTCTGAAGGCGCACCGACGTTGGGGATTTTGCGTAGTGTGCAAACTTACACCCGGCGCAAGTTCCGCGGCAACCGCTTCGGTCAGGGTGTGGCGGTCTGCGCTGCGGCGAGGTCCGCGTCGAGCGCCGCGAGGTAGTCCAGGGTGGCCGTGAGTGCCACGTGGGCGTCGTCGAGGTCGAGGTGGAACTGGTACTCGTGGGGGAGCGCCGGCTCGTGGTCCGCGGCCCAGAAGAGCTTCGTGACGTCGACGCCGGCGTCCTCGAGGGCACTGCTCATCGGGACCGACTGCAGCCAGGTGAGGGCGTCACCGTTCCCGCCCGTGATGAAGGTCGGCGGGAAGTCGGCGGTGACGAAGTCGATCGTCGACATGAGCGCGCCGGTCGACGTCTCCGACCAGTCCTTCGTACCGGCGTAGGCCCAGAGGGCGGTCTGGAGGCCCCAGGCGCCGATGCCGTCGAGCTCGGCCATCGCCGGCAGGTCGTAGACCCCGCAGTTGAGGATCGTCCCGACGAGCTGGTCCGCAGCGATGCCAGGGGTCATGCCCGACAGCGTCGCGTAGTCGGGGTTGGTCGTGAGGACGGCGAGCTGGCTGGCGAGCTGCGATCCCGCTGAGTCGCCCGCGAGCACCAGGCGGTCCGGGTTCCCGTTCCACTCGGCGGCGTGCTCCGAGATGTACGCGAGGGCGTCGTTGAGCTGGTTCACGGCCGTCGGATAGACGGCCTCGGGAGCGATCGTGTAGTTGACCGCGATCGTCGTGTACCCCTCGGCCGCGAGGATGCGGAGGTAGGGCTCGACGTTCCCCTTCTCGCCGGAGATCCAGGCGCCGCCGTGGATCCAGACGATCGTGGTCAGCGGTTCGGTGCCGTCCGCCGGGGTGAAGACGTCGAGGGTGGTGTCCACCTGTGGTCGGCCGCCGCTCGGTGCCGCGTAGGCGATGTCGCGGAACTCCGTGAGCTTCGTGTCGGGGACGTACGGTTCCATCTCGGCGACCGTCGCAGCACCGCCGCGTTCGAACACCGAGCGGATGAGGAGCGCGGACGGCCACGGGGTGATGGCAGCGACGACCGCGACGACGAGGCCGAGACCGATCACGACGGCGGCCGCGGTCAGGAGCCGACGGAACCGCGGGCGCTTCCGGTGCGTCGGCGCGTGGTGTGCTGGCGTCCCTGCGGTCATGGTCGGGCCCCTCGTCCGGTGTGCAAGCCTGTCGACAGTGTGGCAGAGGCGCATGCGCCGTGTCGCGGTTAGGCTCGACGTGTGACCGCAGCCCACCAGCCCTCCCACCGACGCCCGGTCTCGCGGCGCGTCCGACGCAACCGCGTGATCGCGTTGAGCGTCCTGGCCGCCGCGCTCGCGATCCTGCTCGTGGTGCTCGTCGTGAACATCGCCGGCGGCGCCACGCCCACCCCGGCCGCTGCCACGAAGACACCGAGTGCGACCCCGTCCGTCACCCCGACGCCGACCCCCACGCCCACGCCGACGCCGACGGAGACGGTTCCGGTCGCGCCCCCCGCCCCGCCGGCGTTCGACAAGGCCGCCTACTCGATCGACGACCCGCTGAGCCCGTGGGTGGTCGTCAACAAGACCCGGCCGCTGAACCCGGTCGACTACACGCCACCGGACCTCGTGTCCGTCCCCGTCGCCCACACCTGGGACCCGCTGCTGCGTGCCGAGGCCGCCGCCGCGATCGTGCAGCTGTTCGACACCGCTTCAGCCGAGGCCGGCCTGTCGCTCGCTTCGAACAGCGCGTACCGCAGCTACTCGAGCCAGGTGTCGGTGTACGACAGCGAACCCGACGACTCGACGACCGCACGCCCCGGCTACAGCGAGCACCAGACCGGCTGGACGATGGACATCGGTGCCGAGAGCGGCAACTGCTCGCTCAACACCTGTTTCGGCGACACGGCGGAGGGGCAGTGGCTCGCCGCGAACGCCTACCGCTTCGGGTTCCTCCTGCGGTACCCGGCCGACAAGGTCGACGTCACCGGCTTCTCGTTCGAGCCGTGGCACTACCGCTACATCGGCGTGCCGCTCGCGACCGAGATGCACAACACGGGCGTGACGACGCTCGAAGAGTTCTTCGGGCTCCCGGCGGCTCCCGGGTACCTGAACTAGCCCTCCGACAGGCTCAGGGACCGGGCGTCGGCTCAGGGATCGGGGCGGCGTCAGGGAAGACCGGTCACTGAGCCTGTCGAAGTGCGCCCTTCGACAGGCTCAGGAACCAGGAGATGAGCTAGGCGCCGAGGGCGGCGTCGACGATCTGCTTCGCCTCCGCCTGGACGAGCTTGAGGTGCTCCGCGCCCTTGAACGACTCGGCGTAGATCTTGTAGACGTCCTCGGTGCCGGACGGACGCGCGGCGAACCACGCGTGCTCGGTCACGACCTTGACGCCGCCGATGGCCGCGTCGTTGCCCGGCGCGTGGCTGAGCTTCGCGACGATCGGGTCGCCGGCGAGCTCGGTCGCCGTGATGGCGTCGCCGTCGAGCTTGCCGAGCCGCGCCTTCTGTTCCTTCGAGGCTGCGGCGTCGACACGCTCGTACACGGGGTCGCCGAAGCGCTCGGTCAGTTCGCGGTAGAGCACCGACGGGGTCTTGCCCGTCACGGCGAGGATCTCCGCGGCGAGCAGGCAGAGGAGGATGCCGTCCTTGTCGGTGGTCCACACCGAGCCGTCGAAGCGGAGGAAGCTCGCGCCGGCGCTCTCCTCGCCACCGAAGCCGACCGAACCGTCGACGAGACCGGGGACGAACCATTTGAAGCCGACCGGGACCTCCCAGAGGCGGCGTCCGAGGGACTCGGCCACGCGGTCGACGACCGACGACGACACGAGGGTCTTGCCCACGGCGGCGTCGTCGCGCCAGCCCGGCCGGTTCGCGTAGAGGTAGTCGATCGCGACGGCGAGGTAGTGGTTGGGGTTCATGAGCCCGGCGTCGGGCGTGACGATGCCGTGGCGGTCGGCGTCGGCGTCGTTGCCGGTGAGGAGGTCGAACTCGTCGCGTCGTGCGACGAGCGCCGCCATGGCGGAGGGCGACGACGGGTCCATGCGGATCTTGCCGTCCCAGTCGAGCGTCATGAACGCCCAGGCCGGGTCGACGTGCGGGTTCACGACGGTGAGGTCGATCTCGTAACGGTCGGCGATCGCCTGCCAGTAGTGGACGCTCGCACCGCCGAGGGGGTCGGCACCGATGCGGATCCCGCTGCGCTTGATGGCGTCGAGGTTGATGATGTGCTTCAGATCGTCGACGTAGTTGCCGCGGAAGTCGTACGTCTCGACGGCGGACGGTTCCGCCATCTTGACGTCGTGCAGCCCACCGGCGATGAGCTCGTTGGCGCGGTTCGCGATCCAGGAGGTCGCGTCGGAGTCGGCAGGTCCGCCGTGCGGGGGGTTGTACTTGAAGCCGCCGTCAGCCGGCGGGTTGTGGCTGGGCGTGACGACGATGCCGTCCGCCTGGTCGCCGTTGCCCTCGGCGTTGTACTTGAGGATCGCATGGCTGAGCGCGGGGGTCGGCACGAAGTCGTCGAACTCGTCCACCAGGACGCGCACACCGTTGGCGACCAGGACCTCGAGCGCCGTCGTCTGCGCCGGCCCACTGAGCGCGTGGGTGTCGGATCCGATGAAGAGCGGCCCGGTGATCCCCTGGCTCGTGCGGTACTCGACGATCGCCTGCGTGGTCGCGGCGATGTGGTCCTGGTTGAACGCGGTGTTCAGCGAGGAGCCGCGGTGGCCGGAGGTGCCGAACACCACCCGCTGCTCGGGGATCGAGACGTCCGGCTTCAGTGTGTAGTAGGCGTCGATGAGCGACGGGACGTCGATCAGATCTGCTTCGGTGGCGGGGGTACCTGCGCGATCGTTCATCGCACCAGTCTGGCAGGAACGACCGATGTCAGGAAGGCGCTTGACCCGTGGCGAGTGGCGATTCCCACCGGAGGTCCGGGAAGCGCGCGAAGTCGCGATCGAGCGTCACGAAGGTCGCCCGGTGTTCGATCGCGAGTGCGGCATTGGCCGCGTCCGAGACGAGGTTGCCTCGGGCCTCGACCGCTGCGCAGAGCGAGGTGAAGACCGTCCAGAACGACGGGCCAGGGCGGACCACCTGTACCCCGGGCTCGTCGCGGAGTCGCTGCATCTGGTCCAGCGCGACGGGGATCGGAGTGGGATCGACGAAGATCCGACGCTGGGTCACGATCCGGATGTACCCCGCGAGCACGGCTTCGCTGACGCCCAGGGGCTCTCTCGATCGGACGGCATCTTCCAACCAGGTTGCGAGCGCGCGGTGGTGTTGTGAGTCGGGTCGGAACGCGCCGATGAGGACGTTGGTGTCGACCACCTTCACTCGAAACCGTCCATGATGTCCTCGAGTTGCGCGTTGTTCGTGAGGTCGATTCCTGGGTGGGGTCCTCCCCGGCCGTACGGCACGACCTTGTACGGCTCCCGCTCGGGCGGTGCGGCCGCCGCGGCCAGCTTCGCGCGCAGGGCCTCCTCGATGTAGGCGGTCACGGTCTTCCCCTCCTGCGAGGCGTGCTCGCGGACGGCCTCGTAGAACTCGTCGGCGAGTCGGATGGTCGTTCGCATGACCCGAGCCTACGAAGGCGTATGTCGGTATGTCAACGACGCTACCTTCTCCCCTCGGCGCAGGGGTGAGCCGACACGGATCTGTGGAGTGGGCGCTGCTCCAGGTACCTGTGGAGGGCCGTCGACTAGTGCGTGGCGAGGAGCGCCGCGGCCGAGGCGGAAGCGGAGGCGGTCGTGGAGGAGCTCGTCGTGGAGGCGCCCGCCCCGACGCCCGCGGCATCCGGCACGAAGCCGCGCTGGTGGGACGACCCGGGCGTCGTCAGATCGGCGACCGCGGACGCCTGACCCGTGACGATGCGCTGGATCGCGTAGAGGCTCTCGGTCGCGGGCCCGAGGTACTTCCCCCGGTCGTCGGCGTTGCTCGACCCGACCGCGTTGTGCCCGTCGACGGCGCCGAGGTGGTCGCCGTCGCCGAGCGTCAGGCCGTCGGAGCCGAAGGTGGTCGCGCCCCAGGAGCTCATCGCAGGATCGGCTCGACCGGACAGGAACTGGCCGAGACCGGCGAGGGTGTCGGCGCTCGCCTGGGAGGCGTACACGCGGCCGGCCGGGACGTGCAGATCCTCGATCCCGATCTCCGTCGGGATGCCGGCCGAGCCGAGCATGACGAAGTCGTCGACGTGGTAGTCGCCGGACGCCAACGCCAGCGAGGCCGTCGCCGTGCCGTAGGAGTGCGCCACGACGCTCAACTGGGAGACGATGCCGCGCGCGGAACGGACCGCGTCGTATCCGGCGAGCACTCCGGCGAGCAGGGGCGCCCCTTCGACCGCCCGGTCGTTCGACGGCACCTCGAGCGCGCTCGGGCTGTGTCCGCCGATCCAGAGGATGACCGCGCTGTCGGCTGCGGCGCTCTGGATGCGCTTCGCCCCGCGCAGGTAGTCGTCGAGTTCGAGGGCGCTGCTGTTCATCCCGGGGACGAACACCGTGACGTAGGCGGCGGTGTCCACGTCTCCCACGGCGACAGCGACCCGCGGGGGTCCGGAGCCGCCCGCCTGCAAGGTGATGAGGTACTCCGGCTGGAGGCGGGCGGCGATCGCGTCCGGCGAGTACCGGTCGACGAGCAGCTTGATCGCGTCCAGCCGCGACAGGGTCGTGGCGAGCGCCGCCGAGTCCGCCTGCCCGTCGACCTGGTCGCTGCTCACCGTCAGCGAGCGGTAGCTCGCCTCGGTGTCGGCGAGGAGGCCGGCGAGGCGGGAGACGTTGGCCGTCGCCCGGTCCGTGTAGGCGACGCCCTCGAGGTTGCCGATGACCGCCGGGTAACCGGTGATGAGCAGTGCGCGGTAGCCGGGAGCGAGCTCGGTCCACAGCTGCGCGACCTGCGATGAGGACATCGTCGTGAGGGCCGTCGCCGCCGCAGCGAGGTCGCCGGCGTAGGCGGTGGTGAAGGCGGCGGCCGTCATCGTCGGGACGGAGGAGGCCGCCGGTGCGAAGTCGGTGGCGGAGATCGCGGTCGCGCCGGCGGTCGAGGTCTGCGTCACCGTGACGACGCCGGCCAGGATCGCGGCGATCGCGATGGTCATGACGAGCGACTTGACGAGAGTCGCGCGGGCCGCCGAGATCGGCCGGTGCACCCAGGCCGGCAGCGACAACGACGGGAGGTTCCAGGAGGAGCCGAGGCTGAACACGGCCTCGCCGCCGCTCGCCAGGTTCAGCCGTGGAGTGGACCGCGGGGCGGCGTCGGTGAAGACACTCGTCACGTCACTCCTGTTCCTGTCTCAGCCCGTCGGGTGGAGCCTCACGCGACATGGGTCACGCATCGAGATCGGGGAGACGAACGGCCGTGAACTCGCTTCCCGAGACGAGCGGCAGCGCTCAATACACCCTTGTATCCATTGTGGCGGGTATTGGCGTGATTTGAATAGCTCAAAACGGGGGGTATCGGGGCCGAAATGGCCCGATCTTCCTGGAAATCACCCGAATGTGACCTGGATGGGAGTCAACGGCCGTTCCAGAGCGTGTCGCGAAGCACACGGTACGCTCGGAGGCATGCCAGCCGCACCCGCCGACGACGCCCTCCGGAGCTACAGTTTCCTCGGTCCGAGCGGGACCTTCACCGAGGTGGCGCTCGGCCAGGTCGAGGAGGCCAAGGGTCAGATCTGGAAGCCCGTGTCGAACGTCGGCGAGGCGCTCGGCGACGTCCTCGAGGGCCGCAGCACGGCCGCGGTCATCGCCATCGAGAACTCGGTCGACGGGGGCGTGTCGGTGGCGCAGGATGCACTCGCCACGATGCTCGGTCTCCGCATCGTCGGCGAAGTGCTCGTGCCGGTGAACTTCGTACTCGTCGCCCGCCCCGGAACCCGCCTCGAGGACGTCGCGGTCGTGAACGCGCACCCCGTCGCCTACGGGCAGTGCCACCTCTGGCTCGACGCCAAGCTGCCCTCGCACGGACACATCCCGGCGTCGAGCAACGTCGCCGCCGCAGCCTCCCTGCTCGACGGCACCTCGACCGCCGACGCCGCGGTCGCCCCGCCCGGCATCGTGAACCACTACGACCTCGATGTCCTCGCGGAGAACATCGGCGACAACCCGAACGCCGTGACCCGCTTCGTCGTCGTCAGCCGTTCACGGGAGATCCCGGCCAGGACGGGCGCCGACAAGACGAGCCTCATCGTCGAGTTGCCGAACGACGAGTCCGGCTCGCTGCTCGGCATGCTCGAGCAGTTCTCCACGCGAGGCGTGAACCTGAGTCTCATCGAGTCCCGGCCCATCGGCGACGCGCTCGGCCGCTACCGCTTCGTGATCGACGCCCTCGGCCACATCGAGGACGAGCGGATGGCCGACGCCCTGCTCGGGCTCCGGCGGTTCAGCCCGAACGTGATCTTCCTGGGCTCGTACCCGAGCGCCGACCGCACCGCCGTCGACTACCACTCGCGCTACAACGACGAGGTGTTCATCGAGGCCCGTGACTGGTTGCGCGGGCTGCTGTCGGCGGAGCCACTCGAGGACTGAGCCGTCACGCTCGCGCGCAGCTCCTGCTGTCGGTCCGTATTCGAGGACGGGGTCGACGTCGGGGACGGCGTGTCGGCGCTATCCGCAGCGGGGTGCAGGAGTTGTGAGCGCCGACGAGGTGTCGCCGGGGTTCAGCTGACGATGTCGACACCGTGACCGCGGAGGCGCCGCTGGTCGGCGGTGAGCGATGCGATGAGCCGCTCGTTCGTCCCGCGGATGTGGCGCGCGACGAGGTCCGCCGCGCGCTCGGGGTCGCGCGCCGCGACCGCATCGAGGATGGCGCGGTGCTCCGTGGCGGCCTGCTCTCGGGCCTCGGGCGTCCGCACCTCGAGCCAACGGGTGCGGGCGAGCCGGACCATCGCGCCGCGCACCCCTTCGGCGAGCAGGTGGTTCGCGGACAGCGCCGCGAGCTCCTCGTGGAAGTCGCCGCCGACGCGGAGGACCGTGTGCTCGTCGTCGGGGCGGGGCTCGTCGAGGAGGGTGCGGATCGCGGCGAGCTGCGCTTCGGTCGCGCGTTCGGCGGCGAGCCGGACGCCGGCGGTCTCGAGCGCCTCACGGACCTCGGCGATGAGCCCGATCTCCTCGAGGTCGATGGGTGCCACGATCCAGCCGCGGCCGTCCCGACGCGCCAGACCCTCGGCCTCGAGCCGGGTGAGGGCGGCGCGCACGGGCGTCCGTGACGCCGCGAACCGTTGCTCGAGCCCGCGCTCGGTGAGCGGCTGCCCGGGCGCGAGGTCCAGGGTCAGGATCGCCCCGCGGAGGCGCTCGTAGAGCTGCGTGGTCTGCGTCGGAGTGCTCATCCGTGTTCCCGATCCGGCCGGTGACAATTGGTATACCAAAATGGTGTACCGTCATGCTAGCAGCGGGAGACACCCACCGCAGGAAGCGGCACGATGACCGGATCGACACCAGCCCCCGAGGCCCCGGCGACCGCTCGCGGGGCGCGTCCACCGATGCCGAACGCCGGTCGGGCCTGGACCGTCCTCGGGCTCGGTGTCGCCGCGCAGACCGCCGGCACGCTCTTCGTCAGCACCCCGGCGTTCCTCATCCCGCTCCTGCACGCCGATCGGGGCATGTCGCTCGCCGAGGCCGGCGTCCTGGCCGCCGCCCCCACCCTCGGCATGGTGCTGACGCTCATCGCCTGGGGTTGGCTGGCCGACCGTGTCGGCGAGCGCATCGTCATCGCCGGCGGCCTCGCCCTCACCGCCGTCGCCGCGGCCGGGGCGGTCGCCGCGGACGGCCTCATCCCGTCGCTCGGCTACGGTCCGCTCGGAATCCTGCTCCTGCTCGGTGGCGCCGCCTCCGCGAGCACGAACTCGGCGAGCGGCCGGATCGTCGTCGGCTGGTTCCCGAAGGACCGACGCGGTCTCGCGATGGGGATCCGCCAGATGTCGCAGCCCCTCGGCGTCACGGCGGCCGCGGTGACGGTGCCGTCCGTGGCGGCGGCGTCGGGCATCTCCGCCGCCCTCGTGATCTCGCTCGTCGCGACGGGTGTCCTCGCCGTGGCCTGCACGATCGGACTCCGGAATCCGCCACGGACCGCCGTGCCGAAGCCGGTCCCGACGGAGACGACGCCGAACCCCGTGGCCGCGCGACCCCGCAACCCCTACCGAGACGACGGCTTCCTCTGGCGCATCCACGCCGTGTCGATCCTGCTCGTGGTGCCGCAGTTCACCCTCACGACCTTCGCGCTCGTCTGGCTCGTCGCCGATCAGGGCTGGAACGCGCTCGCGGCGGGCGTGCTCGTCGGTGTCGCGCAGTTCGTCGGAGCGATCGGTCGGATCGGCGTCGGGGTGTTGAGCGACCGCCTCGGCAGCCGGGTGCGGCCGCTGCGCTGGGTGGCGGTGTCGGCGGTCGTCGTCATGCTGCTCCTCGCCGGCGTCGGGCTGCTGCAGTGGCCGGTGGCGGTCGCCGTCGCGCTCGTCGTCGCCAGTGCGGTGACGGTCGCCGACAACGGGCTCGCCTTCACCTCGGTCGCGGAGATGGCAGGCCCCACCTGGGCGGGGCGGGCGCTGGGAGCGCAGAACACCGGCCAGTTCATCGCCGCGTCGGTCGTCGGGCCGGCGGTCGGTGCGCTCATCGGCCTGGTGGGCTATCCGCTCGCCTTCCTCGCGGTCGCGGTGCTCCCGGCCCTCGCGATCCCGATCATCCCGAGCGAGGCCGCGGAGCACGACCACCTCTAGGCCGTCGTCCCACCGGTCCGGTCGGCTCGTCTAGTCGACGTTTGACGGATATCTATCGCGGCTGCCAGGCTTGCCGAGGCCCCACGACGGCCCGTGTACCTCCCCGCCGGCGAGTCGCGCTCCACTGCCTCCGACCACCGTCGAGCGACAGCCGGAGACGCCTGGTCGGCCGATCAGAAAGCACCACAGTGACCGGCACCACCACGTCCACCGACCCCGTCCACGCCGTCGCGGAGGCCGCCCTGCGGCGCAACGCGGGCGAACCCGAGTTCCACCAGGCACTCCTCGAAGTCCTCGAGTCCATCCGCCCGGCGCTCGAGGAACACCCGGAGTACCTCGAGGCGGGCATCCTCGAACGCCTCGTCGAACCCGAGCGGCAGGTCGTGTTCCGCGTGCCGTGGACCGACGACCGCAACCGGGTGCAGGTGAACCGCGGCTTCCGCGTCCAGTTCAACTCGGCGCTCGGCCCGTACAAGGGCGGGTTGCGCTTCCACCCGAGTGTGAACCTGTCGATCGTGAAGTTCCTCGGGTTCGAGCAGATCTTCAAGAACGCTCTCACCGCGCAGGGCATCGGCGGCGCCAAGGGCGGCAGCGACTTCGACCCGCACGGGCGATCGGACGCCGAGATCATGCGCTTCTGCCAGAGCTTCATGAACGAGCTCTACCGCCACCTCGGCGAGCACACCGACGTCCCGGCCGGCGACATCGGCGTCGGCGCGCGCGAGATCGGCTTCCTCTTCGGCCAGTACCGGAAGATCACCAACCGTCACGAGTCGGGCATGTTCACCGGCAAGGGCGTCGGCTGGGGTGGCGCCGAGGTGCGCACCGAGGCGACCGGGTACGGGACGGTGTTCTTCGTGGACGAGATGCTCGCCGTCGACGGCCGCGGGGTCGAGGGCAAGCGCGTCATCGTGTCGGGCTCCGGGAACGTCGCGACCTACGCGATCGAGAAGGTCCACCAGCTCGGTGGTACCGCCGTCACCGCGTCGGACTCCTCCGGGTACGTGGTCGACGACGCCGGCATCGACCTCGAGCTCCTCAAGCAGATCAAGGAGGTCGAGCGCGGCCGGATCTCCGAGTACGCCGCCCGCCGCCAGGGCGCCCACTTCGTCGCCGGCGGCAGTGTCTGGGACGTCCCGGGGGAGATCGCACTGCCGAGCGCGACGCAGAACGAGCTGCACGAACGCGACGCGATCGCCCTCGTGAAGCACGGCGTCATCGCGGTCGCGGAGGGCGCGAACATGCCGTCGACGCCCGAGGCCGTGCGGGTGTTCCAGCAGGCCGGCGCCCTCTTCGGCCCGGGGAAGGCGGCGAACGCCGGTGGTGTGGCGACCTCGGCGCTCGAGATGAGCCAGAACGCGGCCCGGCAGCGGTGGTCCTTCGATGACAGCGAGGTGAAACTGCGCGGCATCATGCACGGCGTGCACCGCGCCGCCTACGAGGCAGCCGAGCGCTACGGCCGGCCGGGCGACTACGTCGTCGGGGCGAACACCGCCGCGTTCGTGAAGGTCGCGGACGCGATGCTCGCCCAGGGCGTCATCTAGTCGGCTCTTCCCGTTCGCAATTCAGGACGCCGCCGGGGCGTCGCCCCCATCTCGTCCATCGGGGTGCGGACACGCCGGCGGCGTTCCTGAGTTGCGAACGCGCACGTGTCCGATTGCGACGGGGTGATCGGCCCCTGGACGGCGAGTGACTAGCCTCGAAGGGTGACCGACCCCCGCCCCGCAACCACCGTCATCGTCGGCGCCGGCCTCTTCGGCCTGGCGACCGCCGTCCACCTCGCCCGCGCCGGTCGACGGGTGACGGTCCTCGAGTCGGGCACCGCCGCCGGTGCGACGACCGCAGCCGGAGCGGGCTTCGTCGGCCTCTGGGCGGCGGGCTACGCCTGGTACTGGGACGAGTCGGAACTCGCCCTCGAGCAGGCCGGCCTCGACTTCTACCGCGGGCTCGACGCTGCCGGATACGACATCGGGCTGCGGAACACGGGCAACGTGTGGCTCGCCCTCACCGAGCAGGCCGTGCTCGACCACCTGCTGCCGTTCGCCGAGCACCCGCTCCGCCCCGAGGACGCCCGCCTGCTCACCGCCGTCGAGACCGCCGAGCTCGTTCCGGGTCTCGACCCCGAAGCCATCGTCGGGGCGTTCATCCATCCCGACGGCATCCAGATCAGCGCGCCCGACGCCGGACTCGCGCTCGCGGCGCTCGCCCGGGCCGAGGGCGTCGAGATCATCGAGCAGACGCCCGTCGTCGATCTCCTCGCCGAAGGTGGCCGAGCCGTCGGCGTGCTGACCGCCACCGGCGAGCGCGTCCTCGGCGACGAGGTCGTCCTCGCCGCAGGGTCCTGGACGAACGAGCTCCTCGCCGCGACGGACCGCGTGCTGCCGTTCGCGCGGGTGATCGCGAGCCGCCTGACCACCGCCCCGTTCGGTCTCGGCGAGGTGCCGACCCTCATGATCCCGGAGCTGGACGGACTGTGGATCAGGGAACACCTCGGTGGTTTCACGTACGGCAACGGCGTCGGCTACGAGGCGCTCGCCGTGCGCGACAGTCCCGCGGATCGTCGACCGGACCGCCCCGACCTCGTCGAGGCGATGCGCGAGCACCTGTCGCCGATCGTCTCCGAGCTCATCCCGGCCGCCGCGCCCGTCGTCGACGACGCCGAAGCCGTGCAGGGGATCGTGTCGTACACCGCAGACCGCCGCTTCATCGCGGGGTCCGTCCCGGAGCTCGACGGGTTGTTCGTCGTGGCCGGCGACAACGAGTCCGGGGTCACGCACGGCCCTGGACTCGGCCGGATGCTCGCCGAGCTGATCGTCACGGGTGAGAGCCCCTTCGTCGACGCGTCGCGGTACGCCCCCGGTCGGTTCCCGTCCCGTCCGTTCGCCGACGAAGCCGCCGTGGCCGCCGCGATGCCGGCTCGTCGAGCAGTCGACGCGCGGGCTGCCGCAGCGACGCGCGTGACGACGGATTCGGGCCTGCCTGCGGAGTCGGGCCGATGACCTCGCCGGGTCCGGCAGCGGACGCGACGCAGACCGCGCTGCCGGCGCGCGCCGAGGTCGTCGTCATCGGTGCCGGGATCGTCGGTGCGGCGGCTGCGCGCTCGCTGGCCGAGCAGGGCCGCGACGTCCTGCTTCTCGAGCGGTACCCGCGCGGTCACGAGCACGGCTCCTCCCACGGAGCGACCCGCATCTTCCGTCAGGGTTACGACGCCGACGACTACGTCGCGCTGACGTCGGAGGCGCTCGCGGCCTGGCGGGCGCTCGAATCCGCGAGCGGGCGGACACTGCTCGACCTCACCGGTGCGCTCGACCACGGCCGACCCGAGATGCTCGCGGCGATCGAGGCGGCGATGACCCGGGGTGGGATCGCGTCGGAGCGCCTCACCCCGGAGCAGGCGAGCGACCGCTGGCCCGGACTGCGGTTCGACCGCGAGGTCCTCCACCACGCGACCGGCGGGCGACTGTACTCCGCCGAGGCGATCGAGGCCCTGCTCGACCTCGCCGAGGTCGCCGGAGCGAGCCTGCGCTTCGGCGTGCGGGTGTCGGGTGTCGATCTGACCGAGCCGACCGATCCGACCGCCGGTGTCACCGGCGCCGTCGTCCGCACCGAGCTGGGGGACGTCGTCGCAGACCACGTGGTCGTCGCGGCCGGCTCCTGGACGCCAGACCTCGTCGGCGCGCTCGCTCGCAGCGTCGGTCGTCCGCTGCCCGAGATCGTCGTGACGCAGGTCCAGCCCGCGCACTTCCCGAGCGGACTGCGCGCCGACGCCTGGCCGAGTTTCGTCCACTACCCCGTCGAGGGGTCGAGCGTGTACGGGCTGCTGACGCCGGGCGAGGGGGTCAAGGTCGGGCTGCACGGCGGTGCCGTCCACGTCCACCCCGACGAACGCGACGGCCTCGCCGAACCCGAGGAACTCGCGCGGCTCACCGCCTACGTCGCCGAATGGGTGCCCGGTGTCGACGCGTCCGCACCCCATACCATCAGCTGCCTCTACGATCTGAGCCCCAGCGAGGATTTCGTGATCGACCGGATCGACAGCATCATCGTCACGACGGGATTCTCCGGTCACGGGTTCAAGTTCGGCCCGGTGCTGGGACGCCTCATCGCCGATCTCGTCGACGGAGCCGAACCGCACCCGAGGTTCGCGCTCGCCGCCCACGCGGTACCCGTCGCGCCATCAGCATCAGCTCTCCCGCAGTCACCCGAAGGAACCGCTCCATGAACCGATCCGCCAGATTCACCACGGTCGCCGTCGGCCTCGGTGTCGTCGCCGCCCTCACCGGTTGCACGGCCCAGGGCGGCACCACCACGACCACCGCGCTCGTCATCGGCACGACCGATCAGATCGTCTCGCTCGACCCGGCCGGTGCCTGGGATCGCGGATCCTTCACGCCGCAGAACCAGATCTACCAGCACCTCCTCAGCTACGACGAGGGCGACGTCGTCCCCGCGCCCGACGCGGCGGAATCGTGCGACTTCACCGACGAGACCACCTACGTCTGCACGGTCAAGGAGGGGCTGACCTTCTCCAACGGTCACGCGCTCACGGCCGAGGACGTCGTCTACTCCTTCACCCGCGTCCGTGAGATCGCCGCCGACAACGGACCGTCGCCGCTGCTCGCGAACCTCGACAGCGTCGAGGAGGGTGACGACAACCAGGTCGTCTTCCACCTCACGGTGCCGAACGACCAGACCTGGCCCTACGTGCTCACGAGCATGGCCGGGCCGATCGTCGACGAAGAGGTCTTCCCGGCTGACGAGCTGCTGAGCGACGACGACGTGATCGGCTCCGGCCCCTACGCCGTCGACAGCTACCAGGCGGGCGGGCTGCTCTCGCTCGAGGCGAACTCGCGCTACTCCGGGACCCGCGCGAAGACGCAGCACGTCGTGCTCAAGCCGTACACGACGGCGTCGAACCTGCGGCTCGACCTGGAGAAGGGCGACGTCGACATCGCCTACCGCTCGCTGACCGCGACGGACGTCGCCGACCTCCGGAGCGACTCCGACCTGCAGGTCGTCGAGGGGCCGGGCGGTTCGGTGCGGTTCCTCACGTTCAACCTGAACACCCAACCGGGTGCGAACGACGCGCAGAAGCTCGCCATCCGGCAGGCGGTCGCGTCGCTCATCGATCGTGAGGAGATCGCCGACCAGGTCTACAAGGGCACCTACGCGCCGGCCTACTCGGTGGTGCTCGACGGGCAGACGGGGGCGACGCCCGCGTTCCAGACCGCGTACGGTGACGCGCCGGACCCGGCGAAGGCCGCGGCGATCCTTGCGGCCGCGGGCGTCAGCACCCCGGTCGCCCTGCCGATCCAGTACACGAGCGACCACTACGGCCCCGACTCCGACCAGGAGTACGCGCTCATCAAGTCGCAGCTGGAGGAGTCCGGACTGTTCACCGTCGACCTGCAGTCGACCGAGTGGACGAGCTACGTGAAGGAGCTGAACCCGGAGTCGGGCTACCCGGCGTACCAGCTGGGGTTCTTCCCGGACTACCCGGACCCCGACAACTTCCTGCGCTCGGCGTACTCGACGACCGGGGCGTCCGTCGCCAACGGGTACTCGGACCCGGCCGTCGACGCGCTCATCGACACCGAGGCGACGGCGACCGACCCGGCGGCGCGCATCGCGGCGATCGAGCAGATCCAGGCGCTGACCGCGACCGCGGCTCCGATCATCCCGCTCCTCCAGGGCACCGAGACGGTCCTCGCCCAGAAGAACGTGACGGGCCTCGAGGAGACGCTCGACGCCACCTACACCTTCCGCTTCGCGGTCCTCGACCGAACGAAGTAGCCCGGTCTGGTTGCGCCAGCGCGGTGCGCTGACGTGGGCGCGGGTCTGTGACGTGAGCGCGCCCCTCCGGGAACCCGCGCTCACGCGCGCGGGGAGCGCTCACGCCGGGTGTGCGCCATTCACGTGGGCGCACCGCGCCGGCACCCGGAGGGGAGGTCTCAGGTCAGCGCGGTGCGCTGGCGCGAGAGCTGTCGAGTCGGCGTGAGTGCGGGTCAGCGACGTGGGCGCACCCCTCCGGAGACCCGCGCTCGCGGCTGTGGGGCGCGCTCGCGTCAGCGCACCGCGCTGGCACCCATCACGAACGGGGGAGGATCCGGGCGAGCGCGATCGTGGCATCGCCGGTCAGGGACAGGGTGCCGGCCTCGAGTCGGAGGGTGTCGTGCCGCTGGAGCGCACGAGGGTCCAGACCTGGCCCCTCCGCCGACAGCAGCCCATCGCGGAACACGACGAACGTGGTGGCACCCGGGGGCGTGGTGACGAGCCTCGAGCCGTCGACGACGCCGACCTCGAGCGATCCACGGAACCGGTCCCGCGACACCATCAGGTTGAGATCGAGCGTCGGCCCGACCACGCCCCGCGACGAGACCGCTGAGGCCCCGTCGAAGGCGGCGACCTGCCACCGGTCCAACTCGACCGGCTCACCGTCGATCACGAGTCCGAGTCCACCCGCCGACAACGCCATCAGCTGACGGTCGACGCCCGGGAACGACGAGAAGGCGACGTCCGACTCGACCGTCGCGGTGCTCAGCGTCCACCCCGGAGCGGCCGGCGCGTCACCGTCACCGTCGCCGAGCCCACCATCGGTCCGGAGCCCGACGGCCTCGACGGCGATCTCCGTCGCGGTCCCCAGCCCGTTCCGCCAGCGGTAGCTCCGATGCCGGTCGGCCGGCAGCAACACGAGTGCGTGGCCCTCCGTCGCGCCGCTCACCGCTGCGTCGTCCCTGCCGTGACACGCTCGCCGCGGTGCCGGACGCCGACCGTCAACGGCACACCGGGTCGGTAGGCGAGGTGCGACACCGAGGGCGCGTCGAGCACCTGCAGGTCCGCGAGACCACCCACGCGAAGCGATCCGACGGCCTCGGCACCGTGCTCGAGACCGACCGCCACCGCGGCCCCCCGCGTCGCCGCCCACACCGCCTCGGCGATCGTCAGCCGCATCTGCAGCACGGCGGTCGCCACGCAGTACGCCATCGACGTCGTGTACGAGGTGCCCGGGTTGCAGTTGGTCGCGAGCGCGATCGAAGCACCGGCGTCGATGAGCGCGCGCGCCGGCGGGAACGGCTCGCGCGTCGACAGGTCGCAGGCCGGGAGCAGGGTCGCGACCGTCGACGAACCGGCCAGGAGGTCGACGTCGACGTCCGACAGGTGGTTGCAGTGGTCGACGCTCGCAGCCTCCAGCTCGACCGCGAGGCGCACCCCGCCGCTCTCGCCGAGCTGGTTCCCGTGCACCCGGACGCCCAGGCCCGCAGCGCGACCGGCGAGCAGCACCTCACGCGACTCCTCGACGTCGAAGGCCCCGACCTCGCAGAACGCGTCGATGTACGACGCGAACGGGGCCACCGCCGCGAGCATCGGTCCGGTCACGAGGTCGAGGTAGTCGCGGCGGTCGACGCCGGCCGGCACGAGATGGGCCCCGAGGAAGGTGACGACGTCGGCGACCTCGGCCGCCGCCCGAGCGGATCGCGCCTCGCCCTCCACGTCGAGCGCGTAGCCCGTCTTCGCCTCGAGGAAGGTCGTCCCCTGCGCGAGCGCCTCCGCTCGCAACCGCTGCGCACCCGCGACGAGCTGCTCCTCCGATGCGGCCCGAGTGGCGGCCACGGTCGTCGCGATCCCGCCCGCCGCGTACCGGCCGCCGGCCATGCGCGCCTCGAACTCCGCCGAGCGGTCGCCCGCGAACACGAGATGCGTGTGCGTGTCGACCCAACCCGGGAGCACGGCGCGCCCGCCCACGTCGGTCCGCGTGTCGGCGTCGGGTGCGTCGGCCGCTGCGCCGAGCCAAGCGATCCGGCCGTCTTCGATGACGACCGCCGCATCGGTGATCCGGTTGCCGTCGACGTCGCCCGGCCCGGAGCCCGCGTTGGTCGTGAGCTCGGCGATGCCGGTGATGAGTTCGCTGGTCATGGCTGCCTCTCCTGCGAGGGGTGATCGGGTGTCGGGTGCGAGGCGGCTGCCCGGGGCGTCTCCGTCGATGCTGCCAGCTCAGCCAGCGCCACCGCGAGGAGCTGTTCCGGCGTCGACTCCCGTGATGTCGCAAGCAGCCGACCTCGCTCCGCCACGAGCCGCCCGCCGACGACGACACGCTCGACGTCGGACGCGGTCGCGACGAGGGCGAGTTGCGCCGGGTCCATGCCGGTGGTGCGGAGGCTCGACGTCGACACCTCGACGAGGTCGAGCGGGTCGCCAACATCCAGCGCGTGCCTCCCGAGTCCGAGCGAACGGTAGCCGTGGTCGGTGCCCGCCTGGAGGAGCTCGGCGGGCGAGAACCGGCCGCGTCTGCCGGAGGCGAGCCGTTCCCCGGCTTCGAGACCACGCAGTTCGAGCAGCGGGTCGACCACCGCGTTCTGGTCGGAGCCGACGGCGATCCGGGCCCCCGCGTCCGTGAGGCGGCGGGCCGGTCCGATGCCGTCGCCGAGGTCGGCTTCGGTCGTCGGGCACATGACGACGGTCGCGCCGGACCGTCCGATCGCCGTGATGTCCGCGTCGGTCAGGTGTGTCGCGTGGACGAGGCTGATGCGCGGGGCGAGCGCTCCGAGCGCGGCGAGCACGCCCGTCGGCGTCCTGCCGGTCTTGGCGAGCGTGTCGACGTTCTCCTGCGGTTGCTCCGACAGGTGGACGTGCAGCGGGACGTCGTCGGGCAGGCCGGCGAGGATCGTACGCATGGCGTCGACGGGCACGGCACGCACCGAGTGCAGCGCGGCACCGAGCGTGACGAGTCCGGCGGTACCGACGGAGCCGGACAGTGCGTCGCGCAGTCGATGCCAGCGGGCGAGCCAGTCGGCCGCGTCGCCGTCGCCGAACGCGAGCTGTTCGGTGAGCAGCGGTGCGGCAGGACCCCCGGCGGGCCCGAGGCCGCTTGCGAGGTAGGCCGTGTCGAGGAGGGTGAGCCGGATGCCGACGTCGGCGGCGGCTTCGGCGACCGCCAGTTCCATCGCGTGGGCGGTCGGGTACGGGGTGCCGTCGGCCTGGTGGTGCACGTAGTGGAACTCGCCGACGGCCGTCCAGCCGCAGACGAGCATCTCGCCGAACACGGCACGTGCGACCCGGCCGTAGTGGTCCGGGTCGAGGCTCGCGGCCGCCGCGTACATCGCCTCGCGCCACTGCCAGAAGTCACCGCCGTCGGCGTGGGTGCGTCCGCGCAGCAGACGGTGGAACGCGTGGGAGTGGGCGTTCCCCATGCCCGGGACGACCGTTCCGAGACGTCGGTCGCCCGCCTCCGGCTCGACGCCCCGCTCGACGGTCGCGATACGTCCGGAGTCGTCGGACGTGAAGCGCACGCGGCCGGTCGGGCGACCGTCGACGATCGCCGTCGCGGCCCAGATGGGGGCCCGCATGTCCGCTGCGCCGAGGTCGACGCTCGCGACCGTCACAGCACGCTCCGCAGCAGGGCCTCGAGCGCTTCGACGCCGGCGACGCAGTCGGCCGTCTCGGCGAACTCCTCAGGCGAGTGCGAGACACCGGTCGGGTTCCGGACGAAGACCATCGCCGTCGGCACCGCGCCGCTCAGGACTCCGGCGTCGTGGCCTGCGCCCGTCGGCAGCAGTGGGACCCCGCCGAGCGTGCCGGCGAGTCGCGCGGCGAGCTCGGGGTCGAACTCGACGACGCCCGACCAGGACTCCTCGATCAGCTCCACCACGCAGCCGGAGTCGACGACGGCCTCCTGCACCCGACCCTCGATGTCCGCGACGAGGGCGCGCGTGCCGGCGTCGGTGGCCGCGCGGGCGTCCACCCAGGCGTCGACCTCGGAGGCGATGACGTTGGTGCCGCCCGGCACGATGCGCAGGCGACCGACGGTGGCGCGGGCGTCGTCGGTCGCGAGGGCGGCCTGCTCGATCGCGAGGACGGCGCGTGCTGCGGCGACCACGGGATCACGGCGCTCGCGCATGCCGGTCGCGCCGGCGTGGTTCCCCTGACCGCTCACCCGGAGGCGCCAGCGGCCGTGGGCGAGGATCGACGAGGCGACGGCGGTGGGCGAGCCGAGGTCGATGAGGCCGCGACCCTGTTCCACGTGCAACTCGATGAAGAGTCCGATGCGGCCGAGCGCCTCGTCGTCGCGGCCGAGGTGCTCGGGAGCGAGCCCGGCAGCGGCTGCGGCCTCCGCCACGGTGACTCCGTCGGCGTCCGTCAGCGCTCGGGCGGCGTCCGCGGTGATCGCCCCGGACAGGAGCCGGGATCCGAGGCAGGCGACGCCGAACCGGGACCCCTCCTCCTCGGCGAACACCACGACGGCGACGGGACGCGACGGCTGGAACCCGGTGGCCTGCAGACGCGCGACGGCGTCCAGCGCTGAGACCACGCCGAGCGGCCCGTCGAACGCGCCGCCGCCCGGGACGGAGTCGAGGTGGCTGCCGGTGACGACCGCGTCGGGCCCAGGCGCGCCCCACCACGCCCACAGGTTGCCGTTCCGGTCCGTCTCGACGTCGAGACCGAGTCGGGCGGCGCGAGCGGTGAACCACTCGCGCAGCTCGAACTCGGCCGGCGTCCAGACGTGCCGGGAGTACCCGCCGCGTGCCGGATCGACCCCGACGCCGGTGATCTCGTCGAGCCCGGCGAGTCGACCGTGGGCGATCAGGCCGTCGGTCACTCGCCCTCCCACATCGGCACCCGCAGGCCGCGTTCGCGGGCGACCTCGGCCGCCCGCTCGTAGCCGGCGTCGACGTGACGCATGACGCCGGTGCCCGGGTCGTTGACGAGCACGCGCGCGATCTTCTCGGCGGCGAGCGGCGTCCCGTCGGCGACGATCACCTGACCGGCGTGGATGGACCGGCCGATGCCGACCCCGCCGCCGTGGTGGATCGACACCCAGGTCGCGCCGGACGCCGTGTTGAGCAGGGCGTTGAGCAGCGGCCAGTCGGCGATCGCGTCGGAGCCGTCGGCCATGGCCTCCGTCTCGCGGTACGGCGAGGCGACGGAACCGGAGTCGAGGTGGTCGCGGCCGATGACCACGGGTGCGCTCAGTTCACCCGAGGCGACCATCTCGTTGAACTTCAGGCCGGCGAGGTGCCGCTCCTGGTAGCCGAGCCAGCAGATGCGGGCTGGCAGCCCCTCGAAGGCGATCTTCTCGCCGGCCGAGGTGATCCAACGGCGCAGCTTGTCGTCCTCGGGGAACAGTTCGAGGATGGCGCGGTCGGTCGCGGCGATGTCCGCCGGGTCGCCGGAGAGGGCCGCCCAGCGGAACGGGCCCTTGCCCTCGGCGAAGAGCGGCCGGATGTAGGCGGGCACGAAGCCGGGGAAGTCGAAGGCGCGCTCGCAACCGCCGAGTTTCGCCTCGGCGCGGATGGAGTTGCCGTAGTCGAAGACCTCGGCGCCGGCGTCGTGGAAGTCGACCATCGCCTGCACCTGCTTCGCCATGGCGAGTCGCGAGCGGCGCGTGAAGTCGACCGGGTCGGCCGCCGCCTCGGTCTGCCAGTCGGCGAGCGCCGTGTCCTCGGGCAGGTAGGCGAGCGGGTCGTGAGCGCTCGTCTGGTCGGTGACGATGTCGATGGCGACACCGCGCCGCAGCAGTTCGGGGAAGACGGTCGCGGCGTTGCCGACGAGACCGACCGACAGGGGGCGCCGTTCGGCCTTGGCGGCGAGCACGCGTTCGACGGCGTCGTCGAGGTCGTCCGTCATCTCGTCGAGGTAGCGGTGTTCGACGCGTCGCTCCAGGCGGCTCGGGTCGACGTCGACGATGAGCACGACGCCTTCGTTGAGCGTCACGGCGAGCGGCTGTGCCCCGCCCATGCCGCCCGCGCCGCCGGTGAGGGTCAGCGTCCCGGCGAGGGTGCCGCCGAACCGCTTGTCGGCGATGGCGGCGAAGGTCTCGTAGGTGCCCTGGAGGATGCCCTGCGTGCCGATGTAGATCCACGAGCCGGCGGTCATCTGCCCGTACATGGTGAGACCTTCGGCCTCGAGCTTGCGGAACTCGGGCCACGTCGCCCAGTCGCCGACGAGGTTGGAGTTCGCGATGAGCACGCGGGGCGCCCACTCGTGCGTGCGGAAGACGCCGACGGGCTTGCCGGACTGCACGAGCAGGGTCTCGTCGGCCTCCAGCCCTTCGAGCGTGCGGACGATCGCGTCGTACGCCTCCCAGTTCCGCGCGGCCTTCCCGGTGCCGCCGTAGACGACGAGGTCCTCGGGGTGCTCGGCGACCTCGGGGTCGAGGTTGTTCATGAGCATCCGGAGCGGGCCCTCGGTCTGCCAGCTCTTGGCGGTGAGGGTGGTGCCGTGGGCGGCACGGATGGTCCGGGTGGTGGTCGGCATGCGCTGGTCCTTTACGTCTGCGGTGCGGTGGTGGTGGTGCTGTCCCGACGGGCTCAGGGGCGGGTCGCCGGCCCTGAACCGGGTCTCGGCCCTGAGCTGCTTCTCGGCCCCTGAGCCCGTCGAGGGGTGCTGCTAGCCCAGGTCGGCGTCCTTCAGCCACTCCTCGGCGATGCTCTTCAGGCTCGTGCCGTCGGACGCCTTGCCGTTCATCTCGATGAGGTCCTCGGTGGTGAGGGCTGCGGAGACCTCGTCGAGCGTCTTCGAGATCGTGTCGTCGAGCTTGCTCGTGCTGATGACGGGGACGATGTTCTCGGCGGCGAAGAGCGACTTGTCGTCTTCGAGGGCGACGAGCTTGTTCGCGGTGAGCCCGGGGTCGGTACTGAAGATGTCGCCGACCTGCACCTGACCGCTCGTGAGCGCGGTCATCGTGAGCGGCCCACCGGCGTCGAGGCTGACGAACTCCTTGAAGGTGAGACCGTAGACCTGCTCGAGGCCGACGACGCCGTTGACGCGCGTCTTCCACTCCGGCGGGCCGCCGAGGCTGAGCTCGGACATGTACGGCACGAGGTCGGAGATCGTCTTGAGGTCGTACTTGTCGGCCGTCTCCTGGGTGACGGCGAGCACGTCCTTGTCCTCCGCGGGCGAGATGTCGAGCATGCTGACACCCTTCGGGAGCTTGTCGCCGAGTTCCGCGACGACGTCCTCGCTCGTGCTGGCCTTCGACTCGGAATCGAGGTACTTGAGCAGTGCGCCCGAGTACTCGGGGAGGAGGTCGATGGAGCCGTCCTGCAGCGCGGCCATGTAGACCTCGCGGCTGCCGATGTTGAACTGCTCCTTCACTGTGACGCCCTCGGCCTGCAACGCCTGGGAGTAGATGGTGGCGATGAGCTGGCTCTCGGTGAAGTCGGCCGAGCCGATGATGACGGTGTCGCCGGAGGAGCCGGACGCGCCGTCGCTGCTGAGGGCGTCCTGGCCGCCGCAGCCGGTGAGGACGAGAGCGGCGGCTGCGGTGGTCGCGGCGAGGGCCGCGAGTCGACGGGGGAAGGTGGGGAAGGGCATGAGGACCTCGATTCGGTGAGATGGACGGATCGGTGGTGCGGTCGTGCGGAGGTGGTCGTGCGGTGCGGGTGCGGCTCAGGCCGGCCGGGGGATCGCCCCGGTGACGGTGGTCGGGGCCGCCGTCCGCCGCCTGCGGCTGGTGCGCCGCAGACCGGGGGAGACGATGAGGGTGCCGAGGAGGGTGAAGGCGATCTCCAGAGCGAAGGCGAGGGCGGCGACGAGGATCGCACCGCCGGCCATCTGGAAGAAGTCGGCCTGGGCGCGGCCGTCGATGATGTACCGGCCGAGCCCCTGGAGGCCGAGGTAGGCGGCGACCGTCGCGGTCGAGACGACCTGGAGGGTGGACGAGCGGATGCCGGACAGCAGCAGGGGGAGGGCGCAGGGGAGCTGGACGTGCCAGAGGATCTGCAGTCTCGTGTACCCCATGCCGCGGGCGGCGCCCACCGCGTCGGGATCGGCGCTCTGGATGCCCGTGTACGTCCCGGTCAGGATGGGCGGGACGGCGAGGAGCACGAGGACGACGATCGTGGGGATGACGTAGACGAGCTGCCCGGGGACCACCGGCGAGATGAGGAGGAACAGCAGGATGAGGAGGCCCAGGGTCGGCAGGGCGCGGAGGGCGTTGGCCGATCCGGCGACGAGGCGCTCGCCCTTGCCGGTGTAGCCGACGAGGACACCGAGCGGCACGGCGATCGCAGCGGCGATCACGAGCGCGATGCCCGTGTACAGCAGGTGGTAGCCCATCTGCGAGGGGATGCCGTCGGGGCCGGTCCAGTTGGCGGGGTCGGTCAGCCAATCGATGACGCTCATGCCACCACCGTCCGATCACGCCAGGGCGTCGCGAGCGAGCCGAGCCGGACGATGACGAGGTCCAGGATCACGGCGAGGACGACGCAGAGCAGGATGCCGGTGACGAGCGGCACGAACAGGCGGAGCTGGAAGCCCTGCGTGAACAGTGTCCCGAGTTGCGGGATGCCGAGCAGGGCGGCCATCGTCACGATGCTGACGTTGGAGACGACCGCGACGCGCAGGCCGGCGGCGATCACCGGGACGGCGACGGGTAGTTCCACGAGCACGAGTCGCTGCCAGGACCGGTAGCCCATGGCCTCGGCCGCCTGCACCGCGTCCACGGGCACCGAGGAGAGTCCGTCGGAGACGACGCGGACGAGGAGCGACACCGTGTAGACGGTCAGGGCGGTGACGATGTTGATCGGGTCGAGGATCTTCGTGCCGAGGATCGTCGGCAGGATGATGAACAGCGCGAGCGACGGGATCGTGTACAGCAGCCCGGCGGTACCGACGATGAACGGTCGGCCGCGACGCGAGCGGTGCGCCCACCAGCCGAACGGGAGGGCGACCAGGAGGCCGAGCACCGTCGGGGTGAGTGTCAACCAGAGGTGGTTGAGCGTGAGGTCGCCGATGAGCGGGAGGTTCTCCCAGATCCAGTCGATCGTCATCGGAGGCTCCGCTCGGGGGCGGGACGCTCGAGCAGTTCGCTGGCGGCGATGGTGCCGGTGAGTCGGCCGTCGTCGTCGAGGAGGCCGACGCGTCGACTCGGGTGCGCGAGCGCTGCGTTGAGCGCGATGCGGAGCGACGCCGTGCGCGGGACGAACAGGCCGTGACCGCTGATGGTGTCGGTCGAGACGGAGCCGTGACCGGCTGCCGTGTCGAACCAGCCGAGGGGACGGCGTTCGTCGTCCGTGACCACCACCCAGCCGCTCGCGTGCACGCCGGTCACGACGGTGTCGCCGAGCCGGGCGACGGGCTCGCGGTGGAGGGCGTCGTCGTGGTCGAGTCCGAGGAAACCGAGCGCACGGTAGCCGCGGGCCTCGCCCACGAAGTCGGCGACGAACGCGTCGTGGGGGCGGGTCAGGAGGTCGACCGGCGGCGCGATCTGCGCGAGGAGGCCGCCCTCGCGCAGGACCGCGACCTGGTCGCCGAGCTTGAGTGCCTCGTCGATGTCGTGGGTGACCATGACGATCGTCTTCGAGATGTCGGCCTGCAGACGCAGGAACTCGTCCTGGAGCTGCGTCCGGACGATCGGGTCGACCGCGCTGAAGGGTTCGTCCATCAGGAGGAACGGCGGGTTCGTCGCGAGGGCGCGGGCGACGCCGACGCGCTGCTGCTGACCGCCCGACAGCTGCCACGGGTACTTCTTCGCGAACTTCTCGTCGAGACCGACGCGCTCCAGCAGTTCGAGGGCCGCCGTGCGCGTCTCCCGACGCGAGCCGCCGAGGAGGCGCGGGAGGGCTGCGACGTTGTCGACGACGGTGCGGTGCGGGAAGAGACCGGCGTTCTGGATGACGTAGCCGATCCGACGACGGAGGGTGACGCGGTCGAGCGACTGGGTCTCGACGTCGTCGAGCAGGATCGACCCGGAGGTCGGATCGATGAGGCGGTTGATCATCCGGAGCGAGGTGGTCTTGCCGCAGCCGGACGGGCCGACGAGCACCGTGAGGGATCCGGTTGGCACCTCGAAGGAGAGGTCGTGGACGGCGACCGTGCCGTCCGGGTAGGCCTTCTTGACGTTCGTGAAGCGGATCATGCGCGTCCCTGCAGGAGGTCAGCGGCGTCGTCGGGGACGGTCGCGGCGGTGTTGTCGATGGTGCCGGTGTACGAGGCGAGCCCGCTGGAGAGCCGGTCCGTGGCGGCGACGAGGAGCTCGCCGTAGGAGGCGATGAGGTCGTCGGTCATCCGGTAGCTCGGGATGACGAGGCTCAGCGCCGCGACGACCCGAGCTCCCGAGCGGACGGGTGCGGCGATCGCGGTGACGTCCGACTCGACGCCCCGTTCGACCGTGACGTAGCCGGCGGTGGGGGTCCGCCCGGTGAGTGCGGCACCCGCGGCGGACCCGTCGAGGGGGATCGTGCGACCGACCCAGCTCGCGTGACGCACGGAGTGGGTGCCCTCGGTGATCGCGAGGTAGAGCGCGGTGGACGCGTGACCCTCGACGCTCAGGTAGGCGGACTCGCCGGTGCGTTCGACGAGGTCGAGCATCTCCGTGTGGCAGAAGCCGACGAGCGACTCGTTGCTGAGTGCCTGCGTGCCGAGCTGGACGACGCGGCTGCCGGGTCGGTAACTGCCGTCGGCGTCCTTCCGGACGAACCCCGTGGACTCCAGGGTGCGGAGGAGCCGGAGAGCGGTGCTCGGCGAGAGGTCGACGAGTCGCGCGCTCTCGGCGAGGGTCGTGCGGCCGCGGTCGCACACCACGGCGAGGAGCGAGAGTGCACGCTCCACGGTTCGAGTCGATGATTCAGCCATCAGATCCCTCTCTGTCGAGCCACCACGTTATGGCTCCGCCGTTTCAGCGAACCGCCTCGAATGTTTCCGTCAGGTAAAACTCGAATTTCATCTGGTGGGACGTTCGCCGTGTGAGCAAGGATGGTGCACACGACGGCGGAGCGCAAGAGAGGGTGTCGGGATGATCGAGATCGCGGGAGCACTGGGCATCGACGAGCTGCGGCGGATCGCGGACCTCGAGGAGGAGGCATCGGTGCCTTGCGCGGTGCTCGACCGGCTGGCCACCGCTCATGACGAAGCGCGGGACCTCGCCGAGCACGCGGCCGTCTACGGCAGGAGCACGGGCGTGGGGGCGAACAAGGACACCGCGGTGGCCGACGACGGCGATGCCCACGCACGCCGCCTGCTCCGCAGCCACGCGGTCGACGCGGGGGAGGTCGTCCCCGACCGGGTCGTGCGGGCGATGCTCGCGGTCCGGCTCAACCAGCTCGCCGTCGGCGGATCGGGTGTCGAGCCCGCGGTCGTCGCGGCGCTCGCCGAGATGCTGCGCCGCGACGCACTGCCGACCGTCCGGACCCTCGGGTCGATCGGGACGGGCGATCTCACCGCGCTCGCCGGTACGGCGCTGACCCTCCTCGGTGAACGGCCGGCGTCGACGCCACTGGAGCCGCTGGGCGCCTGGGGCTCGGAGAGCGCCCTGTCGTTCATCAGCAGCAGCGCCCTGACCATCGCGCGCGCGGCGCTCGCGGTCACGGAGCTGCGGAAGCTCCACCAGGTCTGGTCGGCGGTCTGCGCGCTCAGCTTCCACGCGCTGGACGGCAACGCGCAGGCGTACGCCGAGGCGGCCGCGGGTGCGTCCGCCGCACCCGGTGTCGAAGCCGCTGCTGCGGCGGTGCGGGCGCTCATCGGACCCGTGCCGGAACCGGCCCGGATCCAGGATCCGTTCGCACTCCGCATCGCGGCGATCACGCAGGGCGTGGTCGTGACGGCGGCGGACCGGCTCGCGGACCAGTTGGAAGCGCTCATCGGTGCCGCGCAGGAGAACCCGCTGTACGTCCTCGGTGCCGATGACGGATCACGCGCGGTCCTCCACCATGGCGCCTTCTTCCAGGCGCAGCTCGCCGCCGAGCTCGACGCGACCGCGCTCGCGCTCGCGCAGACGTCGACGGTCACGTTCTCCCGCCTGCGACTGTTGAACGAGCCCGCGTTCACGGGGCTGCCGCCGTTCCTCGGCGACGGGGAACCGGGTGCCTCAGGACTGATGATGGTCGAGTACGTCGCGGCGGGCGCGGTCGCCGACATCCGACACGCGGCGCAACCGGCGGCGCTCGGCACGATCGTCCTGTCGCGCGGAGCCGAGGAGGACGCGCCGTTCGCCGCGCAGGCCGTCGCCCAGCTGGAGGACGCGGTCGTCGCCACGAGGACGCTCATCGCCTGCGAACTCCTCGGAGCGGTGCGGGTCGTACGGCGTCGCGGTGTGGCCGATCGACTGACCGGGGCGCTCGCCGACGTGTTCGCCCGGGCATCGGCGTCGCTCGGCTCGGACGACGCCGACCGCGACCTCCGCCCCGACCTCGAGCGGGCGACGGCGCTCCTCGCCGAGATCGCGGACCTCGTCGAAGGAGCACCGTCGGCCCCGTTCGTGTCTTCCGCCAGCGCGGTGCTCTGACGCGAGCGCGGGGTGGTGACCGCCAGCGCGGTGCGCTGACGTCACCAGGCACGCATCGGCGTCACCGCGGGTCAGGCGCGCGAGCGCGTCCCTCCGGAGACCCGCGCTCGCGTCCATGACCCACGCTCACGTCAGCGCACCGCGCTGGCAGCCCACCCAGAGTGAGTCGGGACGGGGGCGTGATGACTACGGGAGCTTGACGAGCAGCCCGCCGCGGTGCGCGTCGAACGCGACCATCGTCGCCATACCGAACGCGTCACCGTCGAGCTCGAGGTCCTGCGCCTCGTCGACCCGCACGGTCAACGCCTCAGCACGCAGGTTCGTCACGGTGTTCCCACCACGGCCCTCGGTGAACCGGATCATCCGCCGCCCGACGGCCGTCCGCCGCAGGACCCGGTTCTCCCACGTCACCTTCCGCCACACGAGCAGCCAGCCGAAGGCGCCCTTCGGTTGCAGCACCGCGACGTCGAGGAAGCCGTCGTCGAGCTCGGCGTCCGGCATGAGCTGCACGCCGCCCTGCAACGTGCCGCAATTCCCGACGAGCACCGAACTCACGGTCGCCGCATGTTGACGGTGTCCGCGCAACTGGTAGTGGATACGGAACGGCGCGGCCGTGGCGATCGAGCGGAGACCGGACTCGACATAGGCGAGCCAGCCGAGCGACTTCTTGAGGTCGGGGTTCGCGGTGGCGATCATCATCGCGTCGATGCCCATGCCGGCCATCACCACGAACGCGTGCTCCTCCTCCGACCCGTCGGCGCGGGTGATCATGGCGACGCCGATGTCGATCGCGCGCGTGTCGCCGGTGAACGCCGTCCCGATCGCGGCAACCTGGTCGCCGAGCGGCAGCTTCAGGTTCCTCGCGAGCAGGTTGCCGGTCCCCGAGGGGATGAGGGTCAGCGGCACACCGCTCCCGCGCAGCCCCTCGGCGACGGCCCGCACGGTCCCGTCGCCGCCGGCCACGAGCACCACCCGGGCGCCGTCGAGGACCGCGCGCCGCGCCTGACCGACACCGGGGTCGTCGACACTCGTCTCATACAGGTGCGGAGCCGCCCATCCCGCCTCCTGCGACCGCGCCTCCAACGCGCTCCGCAGCCTGGTGGCGTCGACCTTCACCGGGTTGTACACGAGCGCGGCGTGCGCGGGAGTCGGCATGGCCCAACGGTACTGTCCCGGGGCCTCGTCATCGACCTCGATCGCTAGACTTGCCGGGTGATCGATCCCGTACTCCTCCGCGAACAGCCAGAAGTCCTCCGAGCGTCGCAGCAGAAGCGAGGGTCCTCCGTCGACCTCGTCGACCAGGCGATCGACGCCGACACCGCACGCCGCGCCGCGATCACCGGGTTCGAGGAACTCCGTGCCGAGCAGAACGCGTTCGGCAAGCAGGTCGCCAAGGCCCCCAAGGAGGAGAAGGCCGCCCTCGTCGCCCAGGCGCAGCAGCTCGCCGCCCGCGTCAAGGAGGCCCAGCAGGTCGCGACGGAGGCCGAGGCCTACTTCGCCGACGTCGCCGGCCGCATCCAGAACCCTGTCCTCGAGGGCGTACCCGCCGGCGGCGAGGCCGACTTCATCACGCTCCGCGAGGTCGGCGAACGCCCCTCCTTCGATTTCGCCCCCCGCGACCACCTCGAGCTCGGCGAACTCCTCGGCGCCATCGACATGCAGCGCGGCACCAAGGTCAGCGGCTCGCGCTTCTACTTCCTCCGCGGCATCGGCGCCCGCCTCGAGATCGCCCTCATGAACCTCGCGCTCGACCGCGCGATCGAGGCCGGCTTCGTCCCGCTCATCACCCCGACGCTCGTGCGCCCCGAGATCATGAAGGGCACCGGCTTCCTCGGAGAACACGCCGACGAGGTCTACCAGATCGCCGGCGAAGACCTCTTCCTCACCGGCACGAGCGAGGTGGCGCTCGCCGGGTACCACTCCGACGAGATCCTCGACCTCGAGCAGGGCGCACTCCGCTACGCCGGCTGGTCGACCTGCTACCGCAAGGAGGCCGGGTCCTACGGGCGCGACACCCGCGGCATCATCCGGGTGCACCAGTTCAACAAGCTCGAGATGTTCGTCTACACCAAGCCGGAGGACGCCGCCGCCGAGCACGAGCGCCTGCTGTCGTACCAGGAGGCGATGCTGCAGTCGCTCGGCCTCAGCTACCGGGTCATCGACACGGCCGCCGGCGACCTCGGGTCGAGCGCGGCACGCAAGTTCGACGTCGAGGCGTGGGTGCCGACGCAGGACGCGTACCGCGAACTCACCAGCACCTCGAACTGCACCACCTACCAGGCGCGTCGCCTCGACACCCGGTACCGCACGGAGTCGGGCAAGACCACGCCGGTCGCGACGCTCAACGGAACGCTCGCGACCACTCGCTGGATCGTCGCGATCCTCGAGACGCACCAGCAGGAGGACGGCAGCGTCGTCATCCCCGAGGTGCTGCGTCCGTACCTGGGCGGCATCGAGGTCGCGAGGCCGATCCGATGACGGACGAGGTGACCACCACCGCCACCCCGCTGCTCATCGCCCTCGACATCGACGGCACCGTGCTGCACGAGGACGGTTCGCTCAGCCTGTCGGTCGCCGACGAGGTGCGTCGCGTGGTATCCCTCGGCCACATCGTGACGCTCGCCACCGGTCGCAGCTGGGAGAGCACGCGTCCGGTGCTCGAGGAGCTCGAGCTGACGCCGCAGTACGTCGTCTGCGCGAACGGTGCGCTCATCATGAAGCGCGACGAGTCGAAGCCCGACTCCTACGAGCGCTTCTTCACGGAGACCTTCGACCCGACCGAGGTCCTCGGGCTCATCCAGCCGCACCTCTCCGAAGGCAGCTACATGGTCGAGTACCCCGACGGCTTCCGCAAGTACACGGTCGGTATGGAGGACTGGAACCTCGAGAACGCGATCGAGGTGCCGTTCGAGGAACTCGTGACGAGCCCGGTGACGCGCGTCGTCGTCGTGTCCCCGAGCCACGACGAGGAGGAGTTCCTCCGCATCGTCGACGAGATCGGGCTCAGCCAGGTGAGCTACGCGATCGGGTGGACGGCGTGGCTCGACATCGCGCCGAAGGGCGTCAACAAGGCGACCGCGCTGGAGCGTGTCCGGGAGTGGCTGGGGCTCGAGCGCTCGCAGATGGTCGCCGTCGGCGACGGCCGCAACGACGTCGACATGCTCGGCTGGGCGGCAGCGGGAGGACGTGGTGTAGCCATGGGCCAGGCACCCGAGGAGGTCCTCGCGGTCGCGTCGGAGGTCACCGGGACGGTCACCGACGACGGTCTCTCTCAGCTCCTGAGGAGCATTTCGGGTTAGCATCGTCCAAAGCTCCGTGTCGTCACGCCGTTTCCGGTGGGCACGGGGCGTCGGTGCGAGCCTGCTGCAGGTGTCCGCCGGACGACTCGCCGCAGCCCGGTCTCCAGGGTTCCGGCAACCCCTGTTCCTGAGACGAGAGCGAGATCCATGACCCGCAACGCCGACGCGTCCAAACCGCGCGCCGCCGTCCGTCACGGCAGACTCCGCAAGTCGAACCCGTTCGTCACCGTCGCGAAGATCGTCGCCGCGACGGCCGCCGTTGTCGGCGTGAGTGGTATCGCGGTCGCCGGTGTGGCCGCACTCGACCTCGCCAACAGCGTGAAGCCCGTCGCCCACCTCGACAACGAGACGCCGGGTGCACCGCCGCCCAACATCGGCGCGATCGAGGGCGGCGTCAACCTGCTCCTCGTCGGTAGCGACTCGGGCGACGGCAATGCGGCGTACGGCGATCGCGAGGAGAACCTCAACGACGTCACGATCCTCATGCACATCTCGGCAGACCACTCGAGCGCGACCGTGGTCAGCTTCCCACGCGACATGTACGTGCAGATCGGCGACTGCGCCGACGGCGGCAACGGTCGCGACAAGATGAACACCGCCCTCATGTACGGCGGGGCCGACGGCGGGCTCGCCTGCGCGGTCTCCACGGTCGAAGGCATCACCGGGCTCTCCATCCCGTTCGCCGCGCAGATCGGCTTCGACGGTGTCATCTCGATGTCCAACGCGGTCGGCGGCGTTCCCGTTTGCATCACCGAGCCGCTGAACGACGCCTGGAGCGGCATCAACCTCGACGTCGGTACCCACGACCTCTCGGGTGCGTCCGCGCTCGCCTTCCTCCGCTCGCGTCACGGCGTCGGCGACGGCAGTGACCTCTCGCGCATCTCGAACCAGCAGGTGTTCCTCTCCTCGCTCGTCCGCACGCTGAAGAGCAGCGACACGCTCTCCGACCCGATCAAGCTCTACTCGATCGCCCGTGCGGCGCTGAAGAACGTGACCCTGTCGAGCAGCCTGAACAACATCGACACGATGGTGTCGATCGCCGCAGCGCTCAAGGACATCCCCCTCGACCGCGTCGCGTTCGTCCAGACGCCGACGGCCACGGTCGAGGGCGGGGTCGCGGCGACGTCCGATGCCGACGTCCTGTGGACGGCGCTGCAGAGTGATCAGGCCGTCGCGCTGTCCGCCACCGGCAAGTACGTCGTGACCGACCCGAACGCACCGGTCACGCCAGACCCGGCGACGACCGATGCGGCGGCGGATCCCGCTGCCACGGCGGACCCGGCTGCGCCCGCGGACCCGTCCGCCGCCGGCCCCGTCGCCCTGCCCGACACGATCACCGGCCAGAACGCCGCGCAGAACACCTGCACGGCCGGTCGTCCGGAGGAAGACCAGTAGTCACCGCGTGATCGGATGGGGCCGCTTCGCCGCTGGCCCCATCCGATACACTCGATCCTGGTCGTCAGCTGCGTCATGGCGGGCGATCGACCATCAGGAGGGCTGTCCGAGCGGCCGATGGAGCCAGTCTTGAAAACTGGTGGGCAGAAATGTCTCGTGGGTTCGAATCCCACGCCCTCCGCACGTATTCGAGATCGCTGGGCGGGCCTGGCGGCGCAACGCTGGCGCGTCGCGGGGTTCGAATCCCACGCCCTCCGCACGTATTCGGAATGGCTGGGTGGGCCTGCGCTGCACCGTTCATCGGTATGATATTCATCGACTGATATGCAGACATGGAGCGGCTCGAGTGCGTACTCGTCGACTCGTGTCGGCAGACGATTCGAAAGCAGAACCAGCGATGACCGAGCCCTCCGACCAGCCTGAGAGACCCCAGGAGACGAGCGGGCAGGTGCCGCCGCCTCAGGGCCCCGTCCCACAGCACCCGTCGACCGACGGATCCACGCCGCGTGCCGATGCACCGCAGAACGGTGCGGGGACTCAGCAGTATCCGTACGGTGCGTCCCAGTATCCCGTCAGTGTCCCGCAGGGCCCGTACGGCGCGTCCCAGAGCCCGGCGGGCGCTCTGCAGAATCCGTACGGTGCGTCCCAGAACCCCTACGCCGGTGCACCGTCCCCCTACGCCCCCGGAGTCGCCGGTCCCGCCAAGCGGCGCAAGTTGTCCCGCGGCGGACTCATCGGCATCATCGCGGGTGCGGTCGTCCTCGTCATCATCGTGGTCACGGCTGCCGGTATCGGCATCAGCTCCGCGATCCGCGGGGCGCAGGGTGACCCGAAGAGCATCGTCACCGACTACTTCACCGCCCTGCAGGACGGCGACGCCAAGCAGGCACTGAGCTACCTCGACGAGTCGATCAGCGACAAGACGCTGCTCACCGACGACGTCCTGAAAGCGTCCGCGAAGCTCGGCAAGATCAGCAAGGTCAAGCTGACCTCCGCGAAGGAATCCAGTTCCACCACCACGGTCACGGCGACGTTCTCGGTCGGTTCCACCCCCGTGACCCAGGAGTTCACCGTCTACAAGGCGTACAAAGGTGGCTACTCCATCCTCTCGGGAGGAACGGTCAGCCTGTACCCGTCGATGCTCGACGGCGTCGCCGTTACGGTCAACGGACAGGAGGCGAAGGGCGACTCCTGGACGGTGTTCCCCGGCGCCTACCAGCTCGCGCTCCCCAAGGCGCTCGAGGAATCGTTCTCGATCTCCGGAGCAGACGACCTCGTCGCCGCCGGTGACTCCTACGACCTCCTCTCGGACGTGAAGGTCGAGCTCAACGAGGCAGGCGTCAAGCAGTTCCGCGACGCCGTGACGGAAGCGGTGAACGCCTGCATCGCCTCGACCAGCCTCACCGCAGGGTGCGGTCTCGACATCCCGGCCACACTGTCGGACGGCACGGCGGTCGCGGACGGCACCATCACGCGCACGCTGAGTGCGGACGCGCAGGCCAACCTCGCCAACCTCGAACCCCGCGAGACGTTCGTCAACCCGCTCCAGGTCTATGGCGACTACATCGGGAGCGTCAAGGCGTCCTCGACGAGCTGCACGCAGAACGGAGCGACCGGCGGTTGCGACATCCTGTTCGGTCCCTCGCTCGGCTCCCCGCAGGTGGACTTCACCTCGGGAACCCCGGTGGTGCGCTGGGACTGATGCGTCGCGGAAACCCGGTCGCGCACCCTCGTTCACAGCCGGACCTGCTTTACTGTTCCGATGCCCCCGATCACGTCTGACGCCGTCGAGCCCGCGCGGAACCGCACGGGCCGTGGCGCGACCGGTCGTGAGGGACGTTCCCGCAAGCTCAGCACCATCGCCCGTCACGGGCGGTTGCAGCGACCGAGCGCCGTGCGGACCGGCCTGAAGATCATCGCTTCGACCCTGGCCGTCGCGCTGGTCAGCGGTGGCATCGTCGCGGGGATCGCCCTCTGGGACGTCGCCGCCTCGGTGAAGCCCGGTGTCGCGCTCGTCGACTCGC
Source organism: uncultured Plantibacter sp. (assembly GCF_963518075.1). Taxonomy (NCBI): domain Bacteria; kingdom Bacillati; phylum Actinomycetota; class Actinomycetes; order Micrococcales; family Microbacteriaceae; genus Plantibacter; species uncultured Plantibacter sp. Next base: position 50,324 of record NZ_CAUQHZ010000004.1, on the reverse strand, counting down.
AGGGTGAGGCGGTCACCGACCTGCCGGCGATCGGAGCGTATCCGGGCGGCGTCAATCTCCTCATCGTCGGCAGCGACTCCCGCGCCGGCCAGGACCCCGTCTTCGGCGACGCCGAGGAGGAGACCGGCAACCTCAACGACGTCACGATGCTCGTGCACATCTCGGAGGACCACAGCAACGCGACGGTCGTCAGCTTCCCGCGCGACATGTTCGTCCCCATCCCGTCCTGCCCCGACCCGGCCGGCGGCTCGTTCGACTCGATGAGCCGGCAGAAGATCAATACCTCCTTGAGCTACGGCGGGCTCGCGTGCACGGCGCTGACGGTGTCGCAGCTCACCGGTCTCGAGATCCCGTTCGCCGCAGAGGTGCAGTTCAGCGGCGTCATGGCGATGTCGACCGCACTCGGCGGGGTGACGGTGTGCGTCGCCGACCCGATCGAGGACGAGTACACGAACACCTTCCTGTCGGCCGGCGAACACACGCTCGAGGGCTACGAGGCGCTGCAGTTCCTCCGCACCAGGCACGGTGTCGGGGACGGCAGCGACCTCAGTCGCATCAGCAACCAGCAGGTGTTCCTGTCGGCGATGATGCAGCAGGTCAAGAGTGCCGAGACGCTGACCAACCCTGGGACCCTCTATTCCCTGGCCAAGGCGGCGGCGCAGAACATGCAGCTGTCCGACAGCCTGACGAGCCTCGACACGATGATCGCGATCGCCATGACGCTGCGCGACGTCGACCTGTCGAACATCGCGTTCGTGCAGTACCCGAACGCGGCCGTCGAGGGCGGGGTCGAGCCGATCGACGACGCGGCCGCCGCGCTCTTCGAGGCCCTCGGTAGCGACCAGCCCATCCAGCTCTCGGGCGCGACCGGCGCCGGTGCGGTGACGAACCCGACCGACCCGACCGCGGTCGATCCCGCCGAAGGTGCGGATGCAGGTGGCGATCCTGCCGCGACGGCTCCGCCTGCCGATGCGTCCGACACGTCCGCCGGCGGTGCGGTGGTCCTTCCGTCGACGGTGACGGGCCAGACCGCCGACCAGCGCACTTGCTCCCGAGGCCGCACCCTCGACGACCAGTAGGCGTCCCGACATCGTTCCCGGAGCGTGTCGAAGGGCGTCGCGGACCCGGGGATTCGTCACCACGCCCATCTCCGGTTATGCTGGTCGTCGTGCGTCCGCTTGCGAGCGCACATGGAGACGTCGCATAGTTCGGCCTAGTGCACCACCCTGCTAAGGTGGAGTCCCCTCACGGGGACCGCGGGTTCAAATCCCGCCGTCTCCGCACTGGATCTCAGCTCGAAACCCTCGCCTCGGCGGGGGTTTCTGTGTTGCACGACGCTTGTCGGAATCGCCAGCGCGGTGCGCTGACGTCACCGCGCCCCGTAGGCGTGAGCGCGCCCCTCCGGAGACCCGCGCCCGCGTCTGTGACCCGCGCTCACGTCAGCGCACCGCGCTGGGGAATCCACCAGGTGTCGGACGGGGCGGTCAGGCGGAGCGACGGAGCTCGCCGTGGTGGCGGAGTTCGCGGAGGATGCCGAACGAGCCGGCGTAGTGCTCTTCGGTGAGCGTGTTGAGCGCGGCGAGGGTCCCGCGGTCGAGTCCGGAACGGACGGCGATCGACTGCAGTTCGCGGCGTGAGATCGGGAAGTCCACGGTCCTGAGGAGTGACTTCAAATCGGCGCAGGCCGCTGTTTCAGGCGGCTCCACCGTGTCGGGGTAAGGTCTGGCATCCATGTCCACATTGTCGGTAGCGTCCCCCGAAAAGGCGACAGTCGGACTCCGTTCTGGCGCAAGAGGGCGCTAGCCTGACGTGAAATGATGCGAGGGAGCGGCACCGTGCCCGACGACCGCGACACCGGGACGCCGGCCCCGACGGACCTGGCGTCTGCCGCCGTCGAGCTACTGCGCGTCCCGCTCAGCGGCTTCGTGGCGGAGCGCAGGCGCCTGGCCGTCGCAGCGCGCGACGACGGGGACGACGACCTGGCGACGGCGATCCTCGCGCTCCGCAAACCGACGGTCGCCGCCTGGGCGCTCAACGTGTTGGCGGCGCACCGCCCGGACCTGCTCAGCGAACTGGAACAACTCGGCTCGGCGCTCGGCGACGCTCAACGCTCCGGCGACGCCACAGCGCTCCGCACGCTCGGCACCGAACGTCGCTCGCTGATCGCGATGCTCGTCACCGCCACCGTCGAAGCCGCAGCAGCGGAGGGAGCGTCCCTCTCCGGAGCGGTGATCGAGACCGTCCGCCAGAGTCTGCAAGCGGCGAGTGCCGACGCCGACCTCGCCGCGCAGGTGTCGTCCGGTCGACTGACCGACGCCCCGACGTCGAGCGGAGCGGGGTGGGGCGGTGTGGTCGGCGGGGCCGGCACCCCCGGCAGGCGCTCCACCGCCGACGGCTCCGTCGGGACGCCGGGCGACGGAGACGGCGACCATTCCGGCGAAGACGACGACCGACGCCGACGCCTTCGGGCCCGGCTGGAGGCGGCCGAGCGCGACGAGGAGGCAGCGTCCAGCGCGAGTGAGGAGGCGACCGCCTTCCTGGACGAGTCGGCGGTCCGGCGGTCGGGACTCCTGCGTGACCGCGAGGACCTCGCGAGGCGGCTCGAGGAGCTCGACGCGGACATCGCCGACGCCGAGCGCGAGTGGGCCCGACGCCAACGAGAGGCTGACCGGGCGCAGCGTGCGAGCGACGCAGCACACGAGGACGTCGAGCGTCTGCGGAGCGCGCTCGAGGACTGAGTCACCGAGCTGATCGAGTCACCGCGGTGCCGAAGCCCCGCCGCGACCGATCGCCGCTCGAATGTTCCGGCGCACGCACCATGCGGCACGCGCCTAGACTCACCGTGTGGGTGAAGTGCGACAACCGGAAGCATCGCGGCAGCGACGGACACAGCAGCTGGAAGCGGAGCGTTTCGAAGGCATGCCGATCCTCGCTGACGTCCCGCAGCACGATCGGCTGAGCCTCGTCGCCCCCGATCTCGCGTGCACGATCTGCACCGCGACCCTCAAGCTCGGCGACCGCGTGTTGCGCTGCCCCGCCGGTCACAGCTTCGACATCGCCCGGCAGGGGTACGCCTCGCTCGTCGTCGGCGGTCGGACGCCGAAGACCGGCGACACGCAGGAAATGGTCGCGGCCCGCGCAGCGTTCCTCGAGGCCGAGCACTACGAGCCGATCGCGGACCACGTCGCCACGACCCTGCCGCTCGCGCGCTTCCTCCCGGACGGCTCGGTCGACGACGACAGCGCCCCACTCGTCGTGGACATCGCCGGCGGGACCGGCTACTACCTCGGCCGGATCCTCGACGCCCGACCGGCCTGGCGCGGGTTCGGGTTCGACCTGTCGCCGCTCGCAGCACGTCGCGCAGCGCGTGCGCACGGACGAGCGGCAGCCGCCACGGCCGACGCCTGGGCACCCTTCCCGCTCCGGACCGCCTCGGTCGACCACCTGCTGAGCATCTTCGGCCCACGCAACGGTCCCGAGATGCGTCGGGTGTTGCGCCCGGACGGCTTGCTCACCGTCGTGACGCCGCAAGCCGGTCACCTCGCCGAGCTGCGCGACCGGCTCGGCATGATCGGGATCGCCGAGCGCAAGGACGCCCGCCTCGACGCGCAGCTCGACGGCTTCACGCTCCGCTCCCGCGACACGCTCGACTACGCCGTCGAACTCATGCCGGAGGAGGTGCGCGACGAGGTTCGCATGGGGCCGAGCGCCCACCACCTCGACGACGACGTCTTCGAGCAGGCGATCGCCGACCTGCCCGGCTACACGACGGTCACGGTCGCCGTCACGCTCAGCGTCTTCGCGCCCGCCTGACGCCGGCCAGCCCGACACCGGCACCGCGAGGCCGGCGTCGGGGCGTCGGTGGTGCGTCGATACGATGGAGGGCACTCATCGAAAGGCGCTCATGACGATCACCGCTGCCGCAGACGGCTCCGCCCTCGGCAACCCCGGACCCGCCGGCTGGGCCTGGTACGTCGACGACGATTGCTGGGCAGCCGGGGGTTGGCCGCACGGCACGAACAACATGGGCGAGCTTCGCGCCGTCCTCGAACTGTTCCGCGCCACCGAGCACCTCGACGAGGACCTTCACATCCTCTGCGACAGCAAGTACGTCATCGACTCCATCACGAAGTGGATGCCGGGCTGGAAGAAGAAGGGCTGGAAGAAGGGCGACGGCAAGCCCGTCATGAACCTCGAACTCATGCAGGAGATCGACGCCGCCATCGCCGGGAGGCGCTACCGGTTCGAGTGGGTGAAGGGGCACGTCGGTCACCGACTCAACGAGGCCGCCGACATCCGTGCCCGCACGGCCGCCGAGGCGTTCCAGCGCAAGACGCCGGTGCCGGAGGGACCAGGCTGGACCGGCGCCGGAGCTGCGGCGACCCCGGAGGCCGACGCCGTCGCAGACGCCGCCGCAGAGACGACCGAGCCGGAGCTGTTCGCCGAGCTCGAGGTCCAGGAGGAACGCACCGCGCCCGTGTTCGACGCGGAGGACGACGGCGCGCTGTTCTCACTCGACGTCGAGCCGACGTGGCACCAGCTCACCCTCGACCTCACGACCGACGAGCACGAGCGCCTGGTCCGTCGCGCCCGCGAGGCCGGGACGAGTGTCCAGGAGTTCCTCCGCGGCCTCATCTGACGTCGCTTCCGAGTTCACAACTCAGGACGAGCGCGGCGTGTCCCGCGCGGCACGCCGCGGCGGAGGGCACCGCGCCGAGCGCATCCTGAATTGCGAACCGGACGGCGCGCGCGCAGGGGCAGGCGACCGGGTCAGCGGGCGGCGGACTCCGGAGCGTCGTCGTCGACCGGCACGGCCGCACCGTAGGTGGCGTCCACGAGGATCGGCAGGTGGTCCGAGATACCGCGGCGGAGCGTCTGCACCCGGTCGATCTTCAGGCCCACGGACGTCGCGAAATCGAAGTGTCCACGGAACATCTTGTAGCGCGTGTAGGTGCTGCGGTCGCTGAGGCTCAGATCGTAGCCGCTCTCCTGCATCTTGGTGCCGAGGCCCTTCTGGAAGAGCGGGTAGTTGTAGTCGCCGACCATGAGCGTCGGGACGTCGCCCATCGCGTGCAGCTGCTCGTGCGCGGCCTTGATCTGGTGCCGACGCAGTGAGTTGAGCGCGGTGAGCGGGGCCGCGTGGAACGAGGCGACGATGAGTTCGCGCCCGGCCTCGACGTCGGTGAGGCGGGTGCCGATGAGCCGCTCGTGCGCCGGCGCGAGCACCATGTCGTGCAGCGACTTCTTCAGCGCGAACGTCTGCGTCGACTCGGCGGTGAACCGGTCGCGGCGGTAGTAGATCGCGAGGCCGAGCCGGTTGCGGTGGGTGCTGTCGGCGAGGTGCAGGCCGCCGAGTTCGGCGGGCAGCTGCAGGGTGTCGGCCTCCTGCAACGCGAGGACGTCCGGGCCGAACTCTTCGGTGAGTGCGACGAGCTCGCCGCTGGCTTTGTTCTTGCGGAGGTTGTAGCTGATGACCTTCATCCCAGCCTCACATTCTGTTGGCAGAGCCCAAGCCTACGGTCCTTCCCGTCGCCCGGTGCTCTGGAGGGGTCCGGACGACGGTGCGTCGCCGGTTGCCGACGGTCAGCTCGACGAGTCGATGACCGTGAGCCGTTGGGTGGCGCGGGTGAGTGCGACGTACCGGAGTGACAGGGCCGCGTGGCCCGTCCCGCCCAGCGCGTCGGGCTGCACGAGGACGACGCTGTCGAACTCGAGGCCCTTGCTCTCGCGCGCGGTGCCGGTCCACACCCGGGCGCGATCGGCTCCGGCCTCGGCGAGGAGGGTGTCGATCTCCGCCAGGAGCGAGCGGGGAGCGATGACGCCCGCGATGCCGGGGTGTGCGGTGATCGCGTCGACGGCGGCGCGGACCGCCGTCGGGGCCAGCGCGGCGGGTTCGACCGTGAGCTGCACGGGCTCCTCCTCGCCGCGTCGGATCGACACGGGCGCCGGGGAGTCGGGGTCGAGTTCGAGCCGGACGGGATCGGCGAGCGCCATGATCTGCTCGGGCGTCCGGTAGTTGACGGTGAGCAGCTCCTCGGTCCAGCGCGGGAGTTGCGGGCCGAGCAGCTGCTGCCAGCTGGAGCGGGTGGCGGAGGTGCTCTGCTGGTTGATGTCGCCGACGAGCGTCATCGAGCGGTTGGGACCGCGTCGCAGGACGGCGCGCAGCAGCATGGGGGTGAGTTCCTGTGCCTCGTCGATGATGACGTGCCCGTAGACCCAGGTGCGGTCGCTCGCGGCGCGTTCGGCGGGGCTGCGGTCGTCCTCCACGGTCTGGCGGTCGGCGAGGTCCTGGGCGGAACGGAGGTAGTCGTCGTCCTGGGCCTCGTCGTCGATGCTGATGTCACCGATCATCTCGAGCACACTGCGCGCGTACTCGACGTCGTGGCGGCGCTCGTAGGCGGCGCGGCGTTGCCGTTCCAGCTCGGGGCGCTGATCCTCGCCGATGAGCTCGGCGGCCTCGTCGACGAGGGCGATGTCGCCGGGCGTGAGCCGCGCGGCCCAGTCGACCTCACCCGCGCCGTCCGTTCCGGCGGCGGGTTGACGGAGCAGCAGGCGACGCTCCTCCTCGGTGTGGTCGGGAGCGACGCGAGCCAGCAGCTCGGGATCGGTGAAGAGGCGGTCGATGATCTCGGCCGGCTCGAGGATCGGCCACATCGTGTCGAGCAGCTCTTCGACCTCGGGCTCCTCGCTCAGCTCCTGTCGCCGCTCGTCGGCGTCCTCACCTGTGCGGGGTTCGAAGCCGTCGCGCTTCGCTTCGAGCCCGATGAGGTGCGTCAGCACGGCGCGGTCGAACCGCAGCTTGGCCTCGTTGTGCGGGGTGCCCGATCGCTCGATCCCGGCCTTGATCCGGCGGAGGACGCCCGGCGTGACGCGGAGCGGGCCGTCGCCGGCGATGCGGATGGTGACCGGCTGGTCGAGCGGCACCTGACGCTCGCGGACGGCCCGGGCGACGACGTCGGCCATGCGCAGCCGGCCCTTGAGCTCGGCGGCCTCGAGCGAGTCCTCGGCGTGCGCGTCGAGGCCTGGCACGAGGGTCGCCGGTGTCACGAGGACGACGGCGGTCTCGCCGAGTGACGGCAGCACACGGCTGATGTAGTCGAGGAACGTCGAGTTCGGCCCGACGATGAGCACGACGCTGCGCATGAGTCGCTCGCGGTGCTCGTAGAGCAGATAGGCGGCACGGTGGAGGGCGACGGCGGTCTTGCCGGTGCCCGGACCGCCCTGGACGAGGAGCGTGCCGGGGAGGGGCGCCCGGATGATCGCATCCTGTTCGGCCTGGATGGTGTCGACGATGTCCGCCATGTGCTTGGTACGAGCGCGACCGAGGGCCGCCAGCAGCGCACCGGACTCGCCGATGCCGCTCGGCTCGTCGTCGCTGAGCATGGTCGTGTCGAGCACCTCGTCGTGCACCTCGGTGACGCGGCGACCAGCCGTGCCGATGCGGCGGCGCAGGCGGAGGCCTTCGGGGCGGAGTGGCGTCGCCGTGTAGAACGGGCGCGAGGCCGGTGCGCGCCAGTCCAACAGGAGCTGATCGCCGCTCTCCGGGTCGCGGAGCCCGATGCGGCCGATGTGGTGCCGTTCGTCGGTCTCGCGTTCGAGGAGGCCGAAGAGGAGTCCGTAGCTGGACGAACGCAGCTCGACCATCCGCTGGCGGTGGTGGGCGACCAGGGCGTCGCGTTCCGAGAAGCTCGAGTCGTCGTCGCCGTCGAAGGCGCGGAGGGCGAGCTCGGAGCGCCGTTCCTCGAGGTCCGACTGCGACCGGATGACGTCGTGCAGCCGATCGAGATGGTCCTGTTCCTCGGCGATCGCGTCGTTCTGCACGGTGCTCCTTCTGGGTGTGGCGCGGTCCGTGTTCCGGGTTCCCTGCGAGGACCGCACGAATACGGTAGTCGGTTTCCGGGCCCCTCACCGCCCTTGAGCGTGAGCTCCCAGAGAGCTGGAGGCTGCCGTCGGGGCGCGGATTCGGGCACCGAGTGCGTGCTCGTCGATAGGCTGACGGGCATGAGCACACCGGACGGATCGAAGCCGCAGCCCCTTGCGCCGCAGCAGGCACACTCGCAGCAGTCGGTTCCGCCGCAGCCGTACCCGCAACAGCAGCTCCAGCCGCAGCAGTACGGGGTGCAGCCGTACGCCCAGCAGGCGCCCTACCCGCCGCAGTACGGCATGCAGCCGTACGCGCCCGTGTACCCCGCGCCCTACCCGTACCCGGCGTCGCCGCCGAAGGGCCTCAGCATCTCCAGCATGGTCATCGGCCTGGTGTCGCTGTTCTTCGGGTTCACCTTCGTGCTCCCGGTCGTCGGATTCGTCCTCGGCCTCATGGGGCTCCGCCGTGAGCCCGCCGGTCGGGCGATGGCCATCACGGGCGTCGTGCTCAACGGGCTGTTCCTGCTCGTCTGGGCGGCACTCGTGCTGCTCTGGGTGTTCGTCATCGGCGGCCTGCTCGCCGGCGTCGGCGGTGCGGCCTCCACGGGCATCGCCGCCTGACCGCCGGTCAGTCGCTGGGCCGCCGGTCAGCCGGCCGGGACGACCGTGCTGATCATCGACAGCACCACGGCGCCGTCGACCTCTTCGCGTTCCAGCCACACCGCGATGCTCGAGAATTCGCCCAACGACGCCACGTGGGTGCCGCCGCAGGCGATGACCGCAGGGCCGCCCGGCAGCTCGCAGTGCCAGCTGCGCCGATCGGTGAGCAGCTCGCCCTCGCGATCGATCCGGACGGCGGCGCCGCTGTCCAGCCAGCCGTCGAGGGTGTTCCGGATGCGTGACCCGAGTGCGTCGAGGTCGTCGAGGGCGGCCGGGTCGAACCCCTTCCGACGGAGCGACTTCCCGATGCGGTAACGGTCGGTCGACGCGTTGGGGGCGATCCGCGACGACTCGCAGGCGAGCGCGTCGAAATCCGGGGCCCCGAGCGCATCGGGGACGACCTCCTTGCGCCAGGCGTCGGCGAGCGCGGCGTTCAAGGCGAGTGATGCGAGGTGGCACCCGGTGTGCCCGGCGGAGAGCGCGTGTCGGGTGGACGCGTCCACCTCGATGCGGGCCGTCGCGCCCTCGACGGCGCTCCGTTCCACTTCAGTGGAGACCAGGTGGGCGACGAGGAAGGCCCACCCCTCGGTGCCCTTCTTCACAGGGATGTCGGCGCCGACGTGCAGTCGGGTGCCGTCGCTCGCGGCGACGACGCAGTCGGTCACGGCGACCTCCACGGCGGTCGCACCCGCACCGAAGGTGATGGTCGCCGAGTCGGCGGGCTGATCGGGCCACGCGGCGTCGACCGGGTGGCAGGCCGTCTCGTCGAGCACGACGGCGAGGTGATCGCCGACGGGTTCGACGTGCAGCACCGTGCCCGTCGAGACGAGGGCTCCGGTGGGATAGGTGACGCGCGTGTCCGTGACGGGGAGGCTCATGTCCCCACGCTATCGCGACCGGCCCGGACGCCCGTCGGCGGCTGTCAACCCCGGGAGACCGTGGAGGATCACGTCGTAGAGTCCGAGGACACGGAGCGCGACGCGTTCCGCGGAGAGGAGTGCATCATGACGGATCAGCAGGACCAGCGTTCAGGCGACGACCTCGCGACCGGTGCGGCCGGAGCGGACCAGGAAGCCTGGGAGGGTGCCGACATCGACACCGCAGAGCTCGTGAGCTCCGACCAGACGACCGCCGGACCGGGCTCGGACGGGTCGAGTCAGACCGTCGACGGCACCGGCTCGGAGAACGCGGCTCCCGACGAGGAGCAGGCGACCGAGGAGGCCGTCGAGACCCCGGAGCCCTCGACCGAACTCGACGCACCGCTGGCCGAGGGCGAGGGTGGCGACGCCGACGGTTCGGCCGACCACCAGCCCGACTCCGGGCCGGCCTCCGAGGCCACCGACGACGCCCGCGAGGTCTACGACACCGCACCCGACTGAGTCGGACACCACACGACCGACGGGCCGTCATCCGATCCCTTCGGACGACGGCCCGTCGCGCGTTGGGGGCGTCGTCGGCCTCGGGCTGGGAGGGCGGCTCAGATCGGTAGGAGCGACCAGACCACCGCGAGGGCGATCAAAGCCGCGACGCCGGCGATCGCCAGCGCATTGAGCAGGCGGTGCTCGACCATGATGGCGACGTACTCGCGGAGGAACGCGCTCGGCACGTAGTACGCGGCAGTCGGGGAGCCGATCACCTGGGCCTCGCTCCCGATCGAACGTGCAAGGAGGGCCGCGCGGAGGACGTGGTAGTTGTTCGTCACCACGATCGTCTCGCCGTCCCGTCCGACCGACTGCTGCAGGTCGCGGGAGAGCAACAGGTTCTCGCGCGTGTTCGTGGACGCGGTCTCCGGCAGCACGTCGGACGGGTCCGCGCCGTTCGCGACGAGGTACTCGGCCATGGCGGTGCCCTCCGGGCGGGGTTCGTCGTCGCCCTGTCCGCCGGACGGGATCAGGAGCGGCCGCGTCGCCCCCGGTGACGTGGCCCGGTAGATGCGGAGCGCCAGGTCCAGGCGACTGCGCAGCAACGGCGGGACCTCACCGTGGATGAGGCCGGACCCGAGGACGACGAGGGCGTCGGGCGTCCGCGTGTGCCGATAGCGGCTGTAGACGAGTGAGTACACGCCGAAGGCCGCGAACGTCGCCGCCGCGTAGAAGCACGCGAACCCGAGCAGGAGACCCAGGGCGACGAGGACGATCGTCAGCCACGAGGGCAGGGACTGCGGGTGCGCTCCGAGGACCAGCAGCACGGCCAGCACGGGCAGGACGAGGATCGCGACCCCGGCGAACAGCGAGAGCAGGTTGCCCAGGCTGCGTCCTTCGAGCCGGAGCATCGTGATGCCGTTGCCGATGAGGAGGACCCCGAGCACACCCACCAGCAGGACTGTGCCGAACGCGGCGAGGAGCACGGTGAACGGCGTCGTGCGGGACGCCTCCGAGAGGAGCGCCACCAGCCCACAGGCGATCGCGGAGACCAGGAAGACCCCGTTGCGCAGGCGGCGGGCGTCGCTGCGTCGACTCACGACGTAGAGGACCGCGAAGACGGCGGCCGGGAACAACATGATCATGCGCTCATCCTGCCCGACCGATCGTCGTGCGCGGGCCTGGCGGACGGGGCGTGCGAGCGGACCGGTCGGGGTGCTATGACCGCGGCGGCTTCGGCGTCATCGCCTTGAGCGTCGCCTCCTCGGCGTCGATCGCGGCCAGAACAGCCGCGACCGCCGGTTCCTGGTAGCGACCCTCGGCGCGCGCCGAGAGGAGTGCCTCGCGTTCCGCCGCGATCATCTGGCGGCGGAGTCGGGCGAACGCGACCGTCCGGAGCTCCGAGCCGTCACCGGTGTACTGCTCGAGGGCGTTGGCCACGAAGCTCGCATTGGTCCGCAGACGGTTGAGCACCTGTTCCTCGTCCGCCTCGGTCGTCAGCTCGTCGAGGCGGTCCAGGCCGGCCGTCTGGACCTCCGCCATGAGCATCAGTTGCTCGACGCGCTCCTGGCTGTGGTTCGGCGGCGGGAGGTGCAGCGCGCGGATGATCCGGGGGAGCGCGAGCCCCGAGAGGAGTGTGCCGACCACGACGACGAACGCCAGGAACTGCAGGAACTCGCGCGACGGGGTGTCCTCGGGCAGCAGGAACACCGCCGCCAGGGTCACCACGCCACGGACGCCGGCTGCGGAGACGGCGATCCCGTTGCCCCAGGACCAGCTCCGCTCACGGAGCCGTCTGGGTCCGAGCCGGTAGATCGCCGTGACCGTCATCTCCCACACGAATCGCGAGACGATGAGCGCCGCGAGGACCCCGATGCTGATGAACACGGTCGGCCAGAGCCCCGGACCGGTCTGGATCGCCCCCTCGAGGATGCCGGCCAGGTTGAGCCCGATGAACAGGAAGACGGCGTTCTCGAGCAGGAACTGGATGGTGCGCCAGTTGAGGGACTCGGCGATGCGCGCCTCGGCCGACTGCACGATGGGCGCCCGGTAGCCGAGCAGCAGTCCGGCGGTGACGACCGCGAGCACACCCGAACCGTGGATCGCCTGCGCCAGGAGGAACGCGAGGAACGGGGTGATGAGGGAGAGACAGGTGTCGAGGACCGGGGCGCGCAGGCGTCGGCGGACCTCGGACAGCACCCAACCGACCGCGAGACCGACACCGACGCCGGCGACGACCTCGATGACGAACTCGCCGGCGATCATGACCGGGTTGACGACGCTCGTGATGGCGAGGATCGAGGCGTTGAGTGCCACGAGAGCGGTGGCGTCGTTGAGCAGACTCTCACCCTCGAGGATCGTCAGCACACGGCGGGGGAGCCCGAGTCGTCCGGCGATCGCGCTCACGGCGACGGCGTCGGTCGGCGCGATGACCGCTGCGAACGCGAACGCCGCTGCGAGGGTGATCGACGGGATGAGGAGCCAGCTGGCGAACCCGACCGACACGACGGTGAACGCGACCGCACCCACCGAGAGCAGGATGATGCCGTCGTTACGGGCACGGATGTCGATGAGGGAGATCCGGATCGCCGACGCGAACAACAGCGGCGGCAGCAGGCCGTAGAGGATCAGGTCGGGTTCGATCTCGACGGTCGGGACGGCGGGGATGAACGACGCGACGCCGCCGACGAGCACCAGGGCCACCGGGGCGGAGACGCCCGCTCGGCCGGACAGGCCCGACACGATGACGGTGACGACGACGAACACGACGATCCACGAGATGAGCGCGACGGGATCCATGTGGGGATTCTCCCACCTGGGAGGCCGTGGTCGTCCGTACGATCGTCCGAACTCCGGACCCGCCGTGAGCGGCGCCGGTTCCGAACGCACGACGCCCCCGCACGGTCAAGCCGTGCGGGGGCGTCGGTTGGAACGGTGAGGCGGCTCAGCCGCGGCGGTTGGCCGCGCTGCTGGAGCCGCGCTGCTCCGCGCCGGTCTCGCGGGTGCGGAGACCGAAGCGGTAGGTGAGCTTCTCGGTGGAGTGACCGCGGCCGTGGACGGCGGTGCCCGCGGAACGGTTGGAGGACGCTGGGGTCCGAGTCTGGGTGATGGACATGGTGGTTCTCGATTCTGGTGTTGCGGATGATGGATGGGCCGGTTCCAGAAGGGGAATGCGATGACGATCGGTGCGGGTCGCATGGATGGAGCGACGAGACCGTCCGGAGTGCAGCTGCGCCGAGATTCGGCTGCGCTGGTCGGCTGGGGCCGTCCGGTGGATCGTTCTTCGCCGTTCTGGAGGGCGGCTGGTGGTGACGTGTCGGGAGCATCGGCGTATCCGTGGAGGTGTGGACTCTGCACACGGAAGCCGGTTGTGACATCGGCACTCGAGGGACGAACGTACGCGACTAAGCTGAGAAAGACCTGGGAGGAACGGGCTTCACTGCTTGCGCGGGTCGATGCCCGAGGTCAGACCCGAGCATCGACCGGCGGTGTCGCAGAGCTTCGGGCCACCGCACCTAGGGGAGGGGTGGCCGTATCTCCCGCGCACCCGAAGGGATATCGGGCTCGGGAGGCCGGAGGGTGATCGCGGGGGACGATCGGTTACCGGTGGAGGCGCTGGAAGAACTCCAACGCAATATATATTAACAGCTCAGCGTTGCGTGTTGCTGTGGGATTCCTGGGAGTGCTCAGTCGGTGGCGAGGAGGCGCAGGATCCGCGCCGTCTCGGTCGCGACCGCGCTGCGACCGGCCCGGACATAAGTGCGGGGGTCGACGGGCTTCGGTTGCTCGTCGAGGACGTCGCGCACCGCTCGGGTGAACAATCCGTTGAGGTGCGTCGAGAGGTTGATCTTCGTCATCCCGGAACGCACCGCCGCGCGGAGTTCGTCGTCGGGGAGTCCGGAGGAGCCGTGCAGCACGAGCGGAAGGGGCACCTCGCGGTGGAGCTGCGCGATCAGCGCGTGGTCGACGGCGGCCTCGCGGCTCGTCATCGCGTGCGAGGTGCCGACGGCGACGGCCAGGGCGTCGACGCCGGTCGCTGCGACGAACGCGACGGCCTCTGCAGGCACCGTGCGCGCGCCCGGAGCGTGGACGCCGTCCTTCCCGCCGACCTCGCCGAGCTCCGCTTCGACGGCCACGCCGCGAGCGTGGCAGAAGTCCACGATCTCCTTCGTCGCGCGGACGTTCTCGTCGTACGGCAGGGTCGAGGCGTCGAACATCACGCTGTCGACGCCGAGATCGACGCCCTCGTGCACGAGCTCGGCCGACTCCACGTGGTCGAGGTGGACGAGGACCGGGACCGTCGCTGCACGGGCGATGGCCAGCGAGGCGAGCGTGATGGGCGCGAGCGACCCGTGGTACCGCACGCAGTTCTCGCTGATCTGCAGGATGACCGGCAGCCCGGCCTCCTCGGCGCCGGCGACGATCGCCTCCGCGTGCTCGAGGAGGACGACGTTGCACGCCGCGATGCCGGCGTTCGAGTCCGAGGCGTTGGCGAGGAGCGCGGTGAAGTCGAGGGCGGTGGTCATTCGGTTGCTCCAATGGGGTCTGATGCGGCGGGTGCGTCGGTGAATCGGTGGAAGGCGGCGAGGTCGATCGCGCCGGCGATCGGTTCGAGCACGGCCGCCGCACCTGCAGCCGCCGCTGTGCGGAGTGCCTCGGGAAGTGTGGCTCCCGCGCGGAGTGCTGCGACCAGGCCGGCCGTTGCGGCATCGCCGGCGCCGGTCGGGTTGCCTCTGACGCCGGGGACGGCCGGGACCTCGTGGGCGCCATCGGCGTCGCCGGCGGTGAGGCCGTCGGCACCGCGGGAGATGACGACCGCGCGGGCGCCGAGCGCGAGGAGTGCCGCGCGAGCCGATGCGAGGTCGGCCGCGCCCGTCGCCTCGAGGGCCTCGTCGAGGTTGGGTTTGAGGATCGTCGCACCGGCGCGTGCCGCGGCGAGGAGCGCCGTGCCGCTGACGTCGACGATCACGGGGACGCCGGCGTCGTGCCCGGTTCGGACGAGGGCTTCGACGACGCTGTCGGGCGTGGCCGGCGGGAGCGAGCCCGAGATGACGAGTGCGCTCGCGTCCTGCAGTGAGCGCCTGAGCTCGGTCGTCAGGGCGGCCCACTCCTCGGGCGTCACCGCCGGTCCGGCCTCGGCGTAGAGGGTCGGATGCTGGATGCCGTCGACGACCGCGACCGTCGAGCGTGTCTCGGCGCGGAGCTCCACGACCTGTGCGGGGAGGTCGTCGGCCGCGAGGGCGTCCCCGAGCCAGGTGCCGGAGGCGCCGCCGAGCGGCAGCACCTGCAGGGTCGGGACGTCGAGTGACTCCAGGACGCGAGCGACGTTCACGCCCTTCCCACCGGCACGCCGCACGACGGACTGGACGCGTTGTGTGACCCCGAGCTGCTGCTCGGCGACCGTGTAGGTGATGTCGACGGCCGGGTTCGGCGTCACGACCACGACGCGACGCGGTGCGGGGGTGGTCGTCATCGCGCCGTCACCAGTCGGCGGGCGAGGATCCCCGCACCGACCGTTGCCGCCTCGTCGCCGTGACGAGCGGGCAGGAGCTGCGGGACGCGGACGACGTCGAGCCGCTCGCGGAGTCCGTGCTCGAGCGGCTCGAAGAGGGCGGCTCCGGCGAGGGCGAGCCCGCCGCCGATCACGATGGCGGTGGGTGCTGCGACGACGGTGATGCCGGCGAGGGCCTCGGCGAGTGCATCGACGGCGTCGTTCCAGATGGCGCTGGCGGCGGCGTCACCGCTGGCGACCGCGTCGGCGACGGTCTTCGCGTCGCGGGCACCCGCACGACGTGCGATGCCGCCCGCTGAGGCGAGCTCCTCGACCCGGAGTCCGCGGTGCGGGCCGTCCTGGATCACGCGCTGGCCGATCTCGCCGGCCCAGCCGCCGCCGGCGAAGGGGACGCCGTCGATCACGAGCGCCGAGGCCAGGCCGGTTCCGACCGGTACGAACGCGATCGTGCCCGTGACGTCGGCTGCAGCGCCTGAGACCGCTTCCGCCAGCGCCCCGGCGCGGACGTCCTGCCCGAAGGCGAGCGGCACCTCGAGTGCGGGACGGAGGAGCTCGGGGAAGGCGAGGTCGCGCCAACCGAGGTTGACGGCGTGGATGCAGACGCCGTGCTCCTCGTCGACGACGCCGGGCACGACCACCCCGACGGCCGCTGGGGCCGTGACGCGGCTCGCGGCGGTGACGAGTCCGAGGACGATGTCGCGAGTCAGGACGCCTGAGGTGTCGCCCGAGGGCGTCGCTTCGCGCCAGCGCCCGAGGACCGTGCCGTCGGCATCCGTCAGTGCGGCTTTGATCCCGGTCCCGCCGACGTCGATGCCGAGGACCGCCCGCTCGGTCACGGCGTCAGGATGACGGAGCGCGTGAGCGAACGGGGGTGGTCGGCGTCGAGGCCGCGGGCCTCAGCCAACGCGACCGCGAAGCGCTGCGCGACGACGAGCCCGGCGATGGGGTCGAGGTCGTGCTGCACGAAGGTCGCTCCGGTGGCCGCGACGTCCTCCGGCAGGCCGGCGGGCGTCGGTCCGAGGGACCACACGAGTCGGCCGGGCTGCGCGATCGCTATGGGGCCGTGGCGGTAGTCCATGGCGGGGTAGGACTCCGCCCAGAACTGTGCCGCCTCCCGGGTCTTGAGCGCGGCCTCGAAGGTGAGGCCCACAGCGTGCCCGAGTCCGATGAAGGACACCTGGTCGGCGCCGAGGTACTCGTCGATCGGGATCTGCAGCGCCCGCTCGGCTTCCGCGGCGAGTGCCTCGACGTCGTGTCCGAGCGAGCCGCGGAGGAGCGCGAGCGTCGTCGTGGCGAAGCGGGTCTGGACCACCGAACGCTCGTCGGCGAAGGGGAGGGCGATCACGTGTGCCGCCGGAACGGTCGCGGGGGAGTCGTCGACCGCGGTGATGAGGACGGTGGTGACCGAGTCGCCCACCGCTTCCAGCAGGTGCACGATCTCCGTGGTCGTGCCGGAGCGTGAGATGGCGACGATGCGGTCGTAGTCGCGGACGCCGGGGAACTCCGAGCCGGCGAACGCGTCCGTGACACCGAGCCCCGCCTGCTCGCGCAACACGGCGTAGCTCATCGCGATGAACCAGCTGGTGCCGCACCCGACCACCGCGACCCGCTCTCCCGGCTGCGGCAGCACGGCGACGGCCTCCGGCACGAGGGCGGCGGCGGTGCGCCAGGATTCGGGCTGCGACGCCAGTTCGGCGGCGACGAAGGTCTCGGGCATGACGTGCCTTTCACGTGAGGGGACGCGATCGCAGCGTGGCGATGCGTTGCCGCAACCATACCGGATCGAATCTGATCGATACCAGTGCAAATCGTCAGAATCAATCAGACTGGCGCTGGCTGAGCGCCCATATGATGGTCACAGTACGCCCGACCCGACCGGAAAAGCAGGACAGATGACGCAGCAACAGCGACTCAACGCCCTGCTCGAGCTCGTGAGCGAACGCGGCAATGTGACGATCGCGGAGATCGGTGAAGCGCTCGGCATCTCCGCGGCCACCGCCCGTCGCGACCTGACGGCGCTCGCCGAGCAGCGACTCGTCACGCGGACCCACGGCGGTGCCGCCGCCCTCGGCACCGGCTACGAGCTTCCGCTGCAGTACAAGATCGCCCGCCAGGCGGACGCCAAGATGGCCATCGCGAAGGCCACGGCCGCCCTGATCAACGTCGGCGACGCCGTCGGACTCAACGGCGGCACCACCACGAGCGAGGTCGCGCGGGTGATCGGGCGGAGCGAGCACCTCGTCCGTTCGGACGGCGACGCCTCGGTCACGATCGTGACGAACGCGCTCAACATCGCCTTCGAACTGTCCGTGCGCTCGCACGTGAAGATCGTCGTGACGGGAGGCGTCGCACGACGCCAGTCCTACGAACTCGTGGGCTCGCTCGTCGCGGGGGCGCTCGCCGAGATCGCCCTCGACGTCGCGATCCTGGGCGTCGACGGCTTGAGCGCGCAGTTCGGCGCCACCACCCTCCACGAGGGTGAGGCCTCGGTGAGCCAGGAGTTCGTCAAGGTCGCGAAGCGGGTCATCGTGGTCGCCGACAGCACCAAGATGACGAAGGCGACCTTCGCCCGCATCTGCCCACTCGACCGCATCGACGTGCTCGTCACCGACCAGCCGGTGGATCCGGCGTTCGCCGACGCCCTGGCCGCGGCCGGCGTCGAGCTCATCATCGCCGACTGAGTCCTCCGCTCCCGGTCACTGCATCGCCCCCTCCTGGCCACTAAGCCTGTCGAAGTGCCGCACCCTCCCGCTCGCTGAGCTGCCCCTCCCCACCACTGAGCCACCCTGCTCCTGACCACTGAGCCGCCCCCTCCCGGTCACTGAGCCTGTCGAAGTGCGCTCCCCATGTTTCGGCGCGGTAAAACCTCTCCACATCAGCCACCCCGCGCTTGCGTCAGCGCCGTGATCGCCTATTGTCATTTCATGATCGTTTTGGCATCATATGAATCAACTTCACGCAAGGAAGCGGATGTGATCGAGTGAGCACTGCACCAGCCACCACCCCCGAAGGCCTCCGGGTCGCCGTCATCGGCACCGGCCAGCGGGCCTACATCGCCGAACACGTCGCCACGAGCCCCACGTCCGCCTCGGTCGTCGCGGCGGTCGACACGACCGAGATCGGTCGCGGTCGGGCACGGCAGCTGTTCGGCGACGACATCGAGGTCCTCGACTCCCGCGAGGCGCTCATCGCGCGGGGCGGTGTCGACGCGGCGATCGTGACGACGCCCGACTGGACCCACAAGGAGATCGCGGTCGACCTGCTGCGCGCCGGCATCGCGGTCTATCTGGAGAAGCCGCTCGCGATCACGCTCGACGACGCAGACGCGGTCCTCCAGGCCGCCTACGAGTCGCGGACGCCGCTCTACGTCGGGCACAACTTCCGGCATGCCGCCGTCGTCCGGCTCATGCACGAGGTCATCGAGCGCGGCGAGATCGGCGCGGTCAAGTCCGTCTGGGTCCGCCACTTCGTCGGCAACGGCGGCGACTACTACTTCAAGGACTGGCACGCCGACCGCTCGCGCGTGAACTCCCTGCTCCTGCAGAAGGCGAGCCACGACATCGACGTCGTCCACTTCCTCGCCGGCGCGTACACGCAGCGCGTCGTCGCGATGGGCGACCTCGCGGTCTACGGCGACATCGACGACCACGAGGACCGCAGCGGCCAGACCATGGCCGACTGGTTCTCCTACGACAACTGGCCGCCCGAGGCGCAGCGCGGTCTGAACCCCGTGGTCGACGTCGAGGACGTCTCGATGATGCTCATGACCCTCGAGCACGGGATCACCGCCAGCTACGAGCAGTGCCACTTCACCCCCGACTACTGGCGGAACTACACCGTCATCGGGACGCACGGCAGGCTCGAGAACATCGGCGACACCGCCGGTGGCACCGTCAAGGTCTGGAACCGTCGTCGTACCTGGAGCACCGAGGGCGACGTGGAGTACCCGATCGCGGGTGTCGAGGAGGGCCATGCCGACGCCGACCTCGACACGATGAACGAGTTCCTCGCCTTCGTCGCCGAGGGCACCCCCACCACGCTGTCGCCGGTCGCCGCGCGACAGGCCGTCGCAGCCGGTGCCCTCGCCGCACACTCCCTCCGCAACGGTTCGATCCCACTCGACGTCCCGCCGCTCGACCCCGCACTCGTCGAGTACTTCTCCTCCCTCACCGCCCGCACCGCACCGCACTCCCTCGACGCCGCCGCCCGGTAGCGCACCTCGAAAGGACCCCAGTCATGCCTTCGCCGTTCATGAACCGCAACACCGCATCCGGCGGTCGCGCCCGCCGCCGCGCCGTCCTCAGCGGCATCGGCCTCCTCGCCGCCGCCGCGCTCACCGCCGGCTGCAGCACCGGTGGCGGGGGCGCCACCGGTGGCGAGTACGCCGCCGCTCCGAAGGACCTGAAGGCCGAGATCACCTACGGCGTCTGGGACCAGGCCCAGGTCGAGGCGATCGACGCCAACATCGAGGCCTTCAACAAGGTCTACCCCGACATCACGGTCAACGTGAACGTCACACCCTGGGCCTCGTACTGGTCGAAGCTCCAGACGCAGGCCTCGAGCGACACCCTGCCCGACCTCTTCTGGTTGAACGGGCCGAACTTCCAGGTCTACGCGGCGAACGGCAAGATCGAGCCCATCACCGGGGCCGTGAAGGCCGGCGACATCGACCCGAAGAACTACCCGGAGGCCCTGAACGAGCTGTACTCGCTGGACGACACCCAGTACGGCGTGCCGAAGGACTTCGACACGATCGGTGTCTGGGTCAACACGGCGCTCTTCGAGCAGGCCGGCGTCGCGCTGCCCGCCGACGGCTGGACCTGGGACGACTTCGACACCGCCGCGCAGGAGATCTCGACGAAGCTGAAGGACCAGGGCGTCTATGGTGCCGCCGGCGGCATGGACGGCCAGACCACCTACTACAACACGATCCTGCAGGCCGGTGGCGAGGTCATCAACGCCGACCAGACCGAGTCCGAGTACGACAGCCCCGAGGCCCAGGAAGGGCTCCAGTTCTGGACGGACCTCATCGCGGACGGCTCTTCGCCCAGCATCCAGCAGCTGACGGACACGCCGGCCGACCAGTGGTTCACCTCCGGCAAGCTCGCCATGTACTGGGGAGGCAGCTGGCTGCGTCCACTCGTCGGTGAGTCCGACGTCGCCGCCACCGCCCAGGCCTTCCCGCTGCCGACCGGCAAGGAGCAGGCGACGGTCATCCACGGCGTCTCCAACGTCGTCGCGTCGGCGAGCAAGAACAAGCAGGCTGCACAGGCCCTGCAGGTCTTCCTGGCGAGTGAGGAGGCCCAGCAGCAGCAGGGCGACCTCGGCGCCGTCATCCCCGCCTACACCGGTACGCAGCAGTCGTTCGTCGACTCCTACCCGACGATGAACCTGCAGGTCTTCCTCGACGCGCTCGACTACGCCAAGCCGCTGCCGGTGTCGGAGAACACCGCCGCCTGGAACGCCCTCGAGGTCGAGCTCCTGCCCGACGCGTTCAGCGGTGACAAGCCGGTCGCCGACGTGGCGAAGGATCTCGCCGAGCAGATGAACGCCGCGCTGGCCAAGAAGTGACCGGTCAGACCGTGCTGCGCACCCCGTCGGCGCCACGCTCCTCGCGGAGCGTGGCCCGGCGGGGTGACGCCCGCGGCGACGGCGCCTGGCCGTGGGTCTTCGTCCTCCCGCTCCTCACCGGCATCGGCGTCTTCTTCATCTGGCCGATGATCCAGACCGCCTACTACTCGTTCACCGAGTGGGGCGTCTTCGGCGGAACCACGTTCACGGGCGTCGAGAACTACGTCCGGTTGTTCGCCGACCCGCGGCTCTACGCCTCCCTCGGCAACACGCTGATCTACACGGCGGTGGTGCTCCTCGGCATCCCGATCGCCGTCTACCTCGCGAGCCTGTTGAACCTCCCCGGCCTGCGGTTCGCGAGCTTCTACCGGGTGCTCTTCTTCCTGCCGTACGTCGCGATGCCGACCGCCGTGGCCATCGTCTGGCGCATCATCTTCAACGGTGATTTCGGCATCCTCAACTACACGCTGTCGCTCGTCGGTGTCGACGGCCCCTACTGGATCAGCACGCCGGGCACCGCGATGTTCGCCGTGGCGATCGTCGGTCTCTGGTCGTCGCTCGGCTTCTCGATGATCATCCTGGCGTCCGGACTCAAGAACATCGCGCCGGAGCTCTACGAGGCGGCCGAGCTCGACGGCGCCACCCGGTGGCGGCAGTTCCGTTCGATCACGGTGCCGCTGCTCACCCCGAGCATCTTCTTCGTCACGATCATCACGGTGATCTCGAGCTTCCAGCTCTTCGACCTGCTGTACGCGATCCTCGGCAGCACCAACCCGGTGCTCCCGAAGAGCATGTCGCTCGTCTACTTCTTCTACGACCAGGGCTTCGTCCAGAACGACAAGGGCTACGCGGCGGCGATCGCGATCGTGATCTTCCTGATCATCGGACTCGTCACGCTCCTGCAGTTCCGGCTCCAGAAACGATGGGTGAACAATGACTGAGCAACTCACCGCCACAGCACCGCTCACCACCCGTGCCGTCACCGTTCCGGGATCGGGTCGTCCGTCCGCCGCGTCCGCGCGACGCCGCGAGGTCGGTCGGCCCGGCCAGCGGCGCGGGTCGCACGTCGTCGCCCATATCGTGCTCGGCGTCGGTGGCCTCATCATGGCGTTCCCGTTCATCTGGCAGATCATCATGTCGCTGTCGACGAACGCGGAGGTGCAGAGCGTGGTCCCCACGTTCTGGCCGGCCGAACTGCAGTGGCAGAACTACGCCGCGGTGTTCGAGCGCCTTCCGTTCCTCGACCAGCTGCGCACGTCGATCGTCATCACGGTGATCAGGACGCTCGCGCAGATCGTCCTCTGCACGATGGCGGGGTACGCGTTCGCGCGGATGCGGTTCCGCGGACGCGCGGTGCTGCTCGCCGTGACGCTGTCGATCCTCATGGTGCCGTCGCAGGCGTACCTCATCTCGCAGTACCAGATCGTGCAGGGCTTCGGATGGCTGAACACCACGCTCGGCATCGTCGCACCCGGCCTGTTCAGCGCGTTCGGAACCTTCCTCATGCGGACGGCGTTCCTGAACCTGCCGACGGAGCTCGAGGAGGCGGCGCGGATCGACGGCGCCGGACCCTTCCAGATCTTCTGGAAGATCATGCTGCCGCTCGCCAAGCCCAGCATCAGCGTCCTCGCCATCACGACCGTGCTGTGGTCGTGGAACGAACTGCTCTGGCCGCTCGTGGTGTCCACGTACGCCAACTCCATGCCGCTCGCCGCCGGTCTCGCGACGCTCTCGAGCGACAAGACGACGGACTACCCGGTGATGATGGCGGCGTCGATCCTCGCGATGGCGCCCGTGCTCATCCTGTTCATCGTCCTCCAGCGCCGGGTGATCGACGGGCTGGCGTTCTCCGGGCTGAAGTAGCACTTCGCCCCGGTCCCTGAGCTTGTCGAAGGGTGGTTCCTGAGCCTGTCGAAGGGCGTGACCGGTGGGGCGTCAGGCCTCGCCGGTGCTCCACCAGGAGGCGATCGGTGTCCCGTTCACGACGTGGTCGCCGATCGCCCTCGCCTTGAAGCGGGACGGGTTGTGCGAGGCGATCGTGCGGGCGTTGCGCCAGTGCCGGTCGAGCGCCCGGTGCGTCTCGACGGCACTCGCACCGCCGACGTCGAACAGGGTGGTCGCGGCGTCGAGCACGGCGGGCAGGATCACCAGCTGCGCGCGCGCCGTCGCGAGTTCGACGTCGGCGATCCGTTCCTGGACGAGATCCGGGTCGGCTCCGAGGATCGCCGCGCTCGAACGACCGAGTGCAGTCGTCGCGGCGGCCAGTGCGGCATCGGCGGCGAACGACTTCGCCGACAGCTCGCCGACGACCTCCTGCACGATCGGGTCGGCTTGGGCGGTCGCGGCCGCGCCGTGACTGTAGGTCCTGGTCCGAGTCCGGACGAACGCGCCGGCGTCGTCGACGATCGCGCGGCCGATGCCCGTCACCGCCGCGAGCAGGACCAGCTGTACGAACGCGCCGCCATGCGAGGGGCGCTCCGGCTCGCGCCGGGTCACCGTCGACGGTTCGACGGGGACCTCGGTGAAGACGGTGGTGCCGCTGCCCGTCAGCCGCTGGCCGAACCCGGTCCAGTCGTCGATCCGATCGACACCCGCGGCGTCCGTCTCCACGAGCACCGAGACGAACTCGCCGTCCTGCTCAGCGGCGACCCCGACGAGGTCGGCGAACAGCGTCCCCGTGCTGTAGAACTTGGTCCCGTTCAGTCGGAGACCGCCCGGCGTCTCGGTGAGCCGGGTGGCGAGCGAGCCCACCTTCGCGGCCGACCGCTCGTGGCTCGCGTTGCCGACGATGGCTCCGTCGGCCAGTCGGGCCAGACGCGCCTCACGGTCCGCCGACGACGGCGTGTGCAGGGTGCGGTCGATGTAGGAGAAGTGGGAGCGGAACAGCTGCGCGAGGTTCGGGTCGCGCCTGGCCAGCTCGGCGAGGAGCTCGAACAGCTCCCCGTGCGTGGCGTCCTCGCCGCCGTACCGTCGCGGCAGCGTCACGCGGGTGAAGCCCGCCGCTCGGAGCGCCTCCACCTCGGCATACGGCAGCCGGCGCTCTCGCTCCCGTGCGACGGCGTCCCGCCCGAGCTCGTCGAAGAGCGGCGCGAAGCGCTGCGCCAGGTCGCGGTCGACCGTCGCCGTCTCGCTCATGCCCGCTCTCCATCCGCCGGAACGGGCTCGGTCTCGGGCCGCGCCCCCGGAGCCTGCCACTCGGGCAGGGTGCCGTTGAGTTCGAACTGCCCGAGCGCCGCCGAACGCTGGACGGCGGGATTGTGGGAGGCGATCGTCCGGACGTTCCGCCAGTGCCGATCCAGCGCGGTCGACCGGCCGACAGCGGAGGCACCCCCGACCTCGAACAGGCGGCTGAGCGCGTCGAGGACGAGCGGAAGGACGACCTGCTGGACGCGGAAGACCTCCAGCAGCGCGGACCGGGCGGCGTCGGGATCGGTGGCCGGCCCGTCCAGGGTTCGAGCGGACGAGAGGACGAGCGCGCGGGCCGTGTGCACGACGCTGCTGAGTTTGCCCACGATCGACTGCACGAGCGGATCCTCGCGTGGCAGGTGCTCGCCCGCGTGGCCGACGGTCCGTCGCCTGGCGCGCACGTAGTCGACGGTGTCCTCGAGGGCGCGTTGCGCGATGCCGGCGACGACACCGAGCAGGATGAGCTGTTGGAGTGCGCCCGTGCGGTGCCACGCCGCCGCGTCGCCGCTGTGGACGACGAGGTCGCGCTCGTCCACCGGCACGCGGTCGAAGGTGGTCGTCCCGCTCCCGGTCAACGGCTGTCCGAAGCCGTCCCAGTCGTCCACCGAGCGGGTTCCCGGATCGTGCGCGGACACGGTCACCGCGACGCGGTCGGTTCCGTCGAGCGCGGACAGGTAGATCCAATCGGCGTAGATGCTGCCGGTCGTGTAGTACTTCGTGCCGGTCACCGTGAGCGACTCGCCGTCGCGGTCGAGGACGGTCTCGAGGTGGGCGGTCGCGTGCCGCTCCGACTGCGCGTTCCCGACGAGGTCGCCGGCGTTCAGCCGGGCGAACCAGTGCTCCCGATAGGTGTGGTCGGGGGAGGCGAGCAGCGCCTCGACGAACAGGATGTGCCCTCGCCAGACGTGCCCGAGGCTCGAGTCGGCCGCCGAGAGGTCGATGAGCCGCTCGAAGAGCTGCTCGAGGGTGAGTCCGCCACCCCCGGATGTGATGGGGACCCTGGCTGCTGCGAAGCCCAGGTGCTTCAGTTCGGCGACCTCGTCGAACAGGAGGCGCCGGTCGGTCTCGCGTGCTATGGCGCCGCCGCGGATGGCGGAGAGGAAGGAGTCGAAGTCGTCGGCGCTCATCGGTGCAGCACCCGCTTCGCCAGCACGTTGCCGAGCAACTGGGCGAGCTGCACGAGCAGGACGAGCGTGACGACCACGAGTCCGACGACGATCCAGTCGAACCGTTGGTAGCCGTAGGTCATGGCGAGGTCACCGAGGCCGCCGCCGCCGAGCACCCCGGCCACGGCCGTCGCATCGACGAGGGCGACGAGGATGTACGTCAGCCCGAGGATGAGCGGGCCGAGCGCTTCGGGCACGACGATCGTGAACAGCACCCGCACGGGGCTCGCACCCATGGCTGCGCCGGCCTCGATGGCGCCCGGTGAGACGGCGACGAGGTTCGACTCGGAGACGCGCCCGATGGCGACGCTCGCGACGAGGATGAGCGGGATCGTCGCCGGAAGCGGTCCGAGGCCGGTGCCGAACACAAGCCGCGTGAGCGGGATGAGCGCGATCGCGACGATGAGGAACGGTACCGGTCGGATGACGTTGATGATGACGTTCAGGACGCCGAACACGACGCGGTTCTGCAGGAGGTTGCCGGGCCGGCTCGCGTAGAGCAGGAGGCCCAGCAGGATCCCGATGACCGTCGCGACGGCGAAGGAGACGGACACCATGAGGCCGGTCTCCCCGATGGCCTTGAGGAGACGCGGGAAGAACGCGTCGGGATCGAAGTCACGCATGGGTGTGCTCCTTCAGAGTGTCGGGGTCCTCGGCGAGCGGTTCATACCCTTCGACAGGCTCAGGGACCGGCGTGGACTCAGGGACCGGCGTGGACGCAGAGACCGGTGCAGGCTCAGGGACCGGCGCGGTCGGGGCAGGGTCGATCGCGGTGACGGTCGCCGTGGCGCGGAGCCCCGCGATGGCGGCGTCCACGCGGTCGTCCGGTCCGAGCAGCTCGACCGTGAGACTGCCGAACAGTCGCCCCTGCAGTTCGTCGACGCCGCCGAACACGACGTTGAAGTCGATGTCGTTGTCGCGGGCGACCCGCGAGAGGAACGGGTGGTTGGTGTCGCGGTCCTCGACGTGCAGCTGGACGAGGCGCCCGTGGTGCACGGCTCGGATCTTCGCGAGCACCTCCTCGGAGGGGATGTGGTGGAGCACCGACGAGACGAAGCGTCGCGCTGTCGCGGTGCGTGGCGCCGAGAACACCTCGTACACGCTGCCCTGCTCCACCACCTCGCCGTCCTCCATGACGGCGACCCGATCGGCGAGTTCGCGGATGACGTCGATCTCGTGGGTGACGAGCAGGATCGTGACGCCGTACTCCTCGTTCACCCGCCGAAGGAGTTCGAGGACCTCGCCGGTCGTCTGCGGGTCGAGGGCGCTGGTGGCCTCGTCGGAGATGAGGATCTCCGGGCGGGTGGCGAGGGCGCGGGCGATGCCGACCCGCTGCTTCTGCCCACCGGAGAGCTGCGACGGGTAGGCGAGCGCCTTGTCGCTCAGCCCGACGAACGCGAGCAGTTCTTCGACGCGGTCGAGGATCTCGGCGTCCGGCACCTTCGCGAGTTTGAGCGGGTAGGCGATGTTCTTGTAGACGGTCCGAGACTCCAGGAGGTTGAACTGCTGGAAGATCATGCCGATCCGTTGACGCGCGGCGTACAGCGCCTGCCCGGCGAGCGCGGAGATCTCGAGGCCCTCGACGACCACCCGCCCGCTCGTCGGCCGCTCGAGGGCGTTGACGGTGCGCAGGAGCGTCGACTTCCCGGCGCCGGAGTACCCGACGATGCCGAAGATCTCGCCCCGCTCGACCGTCAGGTCGACGTTCCGCAGCGCCTCGAAGGCGCGGCCCTTCACCTCGAACGTCTTGCTGACGTCCTCGAAGACGATTGCTGTGTTCATCACCTGCTCCTCTCGCGGGAGGGCCGTCCGGGAGACCCCGGACGGCCACTGCGTGGTGGCGGCCGGTCATCGCGGGAGGCGATGACCGGCCGCCGTCGTCCTACTCGGCTTCGGCTTGGAGCTCGGCGAGCTTGTCGCGGAGGTCCTTCACCGGAACCTTCACGAGGATCGAGTTCCCGGCGAACTCGTCGTCGAGCGCCTCGGCGACGCGCGGGTCGGCGTAGGTGTCCTCGAGGATCTTCCAGGCCGGGTTGTCCTTGTCCTCGTCGCGGGTGGCGATGACGTTGACGTAGGGCAGGTTCTTCTCGGAGAGCGAGTCGTCGAGGAAGAGCGCGTCGTCCTTCGTGATGCCCTGGCTCGGGTCGAAGTAGGAGGTCCCGACGACGACGGCTGCGAGCGACGGGTCGTCGAACTGCTGCGGGATGCTCGTCGCCGGCAGCGGCACGAACTGGAGGTTCTTGTCGTTCGCGGTGACGTCCTCGACCGTCGGGAAGTTCCCCGCGTCCGCTGCGATCTCGATGAGTCCGGCCGCAGCCAGGATGTTCAGGGCACGACCGCCGTTGGACGGGTCGTCCGGGATCGCGATGCGCGCGCCGTCGGCGAGGTCCTCGACGTCGGTGAGCGTCTTCGAGAAGATCCCCCACTGCGTGATGACGGTCGAGAACACCGGCGTCAGGTCGGCGTCGTTCTCTGCGTTGAAGGCCGAGAGGTAGAGGATGTGCTGGAAGGCGTTCGCGTCGACGGTGCCGGCGACGAGTTCGGTGTTGGGCAGGACCCAGTCCTTCACGTTCACCCACTCGACGTCGAGGCCCTTCTCGGCGGCGACCTCCTTGACGGCGTCCTGGAACTGCGTGTCCTCGGACACCGCGATCTTCACGCTGAGACGCTCGGCGGGTGCGCCGGAACCGGTCGCCGCGTCGGCGGTCCCGTTCTGGCCACCGACGACGACCGAGACGACGACGGCGATCGCGGCGACGGCGACGACCGCGACACCGCCGATCAGCAGGTTCCGGCGCTTCCGTTTGCCGGAGGCGATCGACGCCCGCAATTCGCTCGGTTCTGGTCCCGTGTGCTCACTCATGATGGTCCTCGGCTCTGTCTGTGGGTGCACTGGTGCGTGCACGGAGCCAGTCTCCACAGGCACGCGGAGGGACGCCCGTTGCGTTACCGCGGACCGTCACCGTTCGAGATGAAACGTAAACGCGCAGCACGGACGGGCGATCATCCCTAGACTGCGGCGCTCCGCACCTCCGGTCCCTGGACGCGCCTCTTGCGGTCCCTGAGCTTGTCGAAGGGTGGGGTCAGGCGGGGTGGATGAAGTTGCTGCGGCGGCGGGCGAGGCGTCGTCCGGCGAGCTGATCGAAGATCGGGCAGTCGGGTGAGGGGAGCGGCGACCCGTGCTCGGTCGTCGCTCCGGCCAGGCGGGTCTGCTCGGGAGGAGAGGACGTCACCCGCGCGTCGAACCCGTGGGTGAGCGTCGTGAAGATCGGGGACGGGGAGAGCGGCTGGCGCGCGGACGAGCTGGGCACGGGATCCTCTCAGGGGTCGATTGGAGACTGCGCGATCCGGTGGGCCCGCCTCACGACAGCGATACTCATATTCTAGAACATGAATGAGGCGTGAACGGCCAGGCTCGGCACGTCGCGAGGGTCACCCGACGTCGTATCGCGCCAGCGCGTCCGCGTCCTGGGCGATCCGAGAAGCCCGACGGGCGGCGTCGAGCGCCTCGACCGGATCGTCGACCGCTGCCGCCTCCGCGAGTGCGAGCTGCCGCTGTGCCTCGGCGAGGCGGGTCCTCGCGTCGGCACCGACCCTGCCTCGGTGCGCGGAGATCACGTCGACGGCGACGCGGATGTTGCTGTCCGCGGTGAACAACGCCCCGCGCATCGCCTCGCGTGCGTTGTCGAGACGTTGCTGCGTGCTGCGGGCGGTCGCGAGAGCTGCGTCGAGGTCGATGTCGGCTGCGCGAACCACCTCGAGACGTCGCATCGGATCGGGCAGGACGCGGTCGCCGTCCGGGGACGTGGTCGACTCCGCCTCCAGAAGTGCGCGGTTCGCCCGCTCGACGGCGGTCGCGATGACGGCGGCCGTCTCCGCGCGTTCCACCGTCGCACCCAACGCCTCCGCTTCGGCGATCACCGTGCGGAGCTCACGCCCCGCTGCGGCGAGTTCGGTCTCCGCTGCGGCGATGCCCGCGAGCGAACGCTCGACGGCGTCCAACCGGTCCTCCGCCTGCTGCAGCTCGCGCCCCAGGGCGTGCAGTGCCGCGGCGGCCGGTCGGCCGGTGTCGATCCGATCCTTCGTCGTCGTCGCATCGTCGGTCGCCTGGTCGACCGTGTCCTGCGCGGTCCGGCGAAGTACCCGGGCATCCTCGACGGCGCTCGCCGCATAGCGCTCGGCCGCGGAGGCGATCGCGAGGCCGGTGGTGGTGAGTCGTTCGCGCGCGCGGTCGATGCGTCGCTCGAGCTGGTCGAGGAGGTCGGGGGCCGAACGCTCCGCTCCACGGCGCTCGTCGAAGCCGCGCAGTCGGGCGCTCAGGGTGCGTTCGACGTCCTCGCAGACGCTGATGATCCGCTCGTTCCAGGCGCGACGCTGCGCCTCCGTGTCGGCGATCTCGTCCTCGAGCGACTGGCGGAGCCGGAACGCCTCCCCGAGCGCCGAGCGCGCCGAGGCGACGTCGGCGGCATACCCGCGGGCGGCTTCACGTCCGAACTCCGCTTCGGCGAATCCGACCTCGTCCTCGGCCTCGCGGACGGCGTCGTCGGTGCGGACGAGGGCGATGCCAGCGCGGCGGTGGAGGTCGTCGATGGAGGCGACGGGGGTCTTCGGATTGCGCCGACGCAGCAGGGCGACGAGCAACCACACGATGATGCCGACGCCGCCGAACACGATGAGCGAGGGGAGCCACCACAGGTCGTCCATGGGCTCCAGTCTATGAACGCGGAACGGGCGTCGGCTGGGAAGGACGTGGCGTCGGGCGTCGGTCGTCGACGGTGTTCCGACGCCTGTCGAGCTTCCTCGGGATCGCGCTCGACACGTCGGTCCGCGGGGCTACCCTGAACCCATGACCCGCCAGCAGCGCCTCGTGCTCACGATCGCGATCCTCTCCTCGTTCGTGGCGTTCCTCGACGGCTCGGTCGTGAACGTCGCGCTTCCTGCGATGACCGAGGAACTCGGCGGTGGGCTCATCGTGCAGCAGTGGGTGGTCGACGCCTACCTGATCACCCTCGGGTCGCTCATCCTGCTCGCGGGCTCGCTCTCCGACGCGTTCGGGCGCATCCGCATCCTCCGCATCGGGCTCATCGGCTTCGGCGTCACCTCGATCCTGTGCGCGGTCGCACCGACCGCCGAGGTGCTCATCATCGCGCGGCTGCTGCAGGGTGGTGCCGCCGCGTTGCTCGTCCCGAGCTCGCTCGCCATCATCATCTCGACCTTCAGCGGCGTCGCGCAGGGCAAGGCGATCGGCACCTGGACGGCGTGGACGGGAGCCGCGGGCATCACCGGCCCGCTGCTCGGCGGCGTGCTCGTCGACACGCTGTCCTGGCGCCTCATCTTCGCCATCAACATCGTCCCGATCCTCGTGACCCTGTGGCTCATGATGCGCACCGATCGCGTACCCGAGCCGGAGCACCGTCCCCGCATCGACGTGGTCGGCGCGGTGCTCGGCGCCGTCGGGCTCGGCGGCCCTGTCTTCGCGCTCATCGAGCAGGAGCGCTACAGCTGGTCGAGCCCGATGCTGCTCGTGCCGCTCATCGGCGGGGTCGTGTCGTTCGTCGCATTCCTCTGGTGGGAGCGCCGCCACCCCGACCCGATGCTGCCGCTATCGCTCTTCCGCGTGCGGAACTTCGGCTACGGCAACATCGCGACCGTCTTCATCTACGGTGCCCTCTCGCTCGGCTTCTTCGCCATCGCGGTCTTCATCCAGCAGACGGCGGGCTTCAGCGCCACGCTGGCGGGCATCGCGACGCTGCCGCCGACACTCGTCATGCTCGCGTTGTCATCGTGGTTCGGCAAGCTGGCCGGCAAGCACGGACCGCGGCTGTTCATGACGGTCGGACCGATCATCGCCGGCGTCGGCTTCCTCCTGATGATGGGTGCGCAGCAGGATCTGAACTACTGGGTGCAGCTGTTCCCGGGCATCCTGCTCGTCGGTCTCGGCCTCGCGATCACGGTCGCGCCGCTCACCGCGGGCATCCTCGGGTCGATCGACCCGGCCCATGCGGGCATCGGATCGGCCGTCAACAACGCGGTGTCGCGCGTGGCGGGCCTCGTGTCGATCGCGCTGGTCGGCATCATCGCCGGTGGCGCGCTCGGCGTCGACGGGTTCCCGCGGGTGGTCCTGGCGACCGCCGTGTTCATGTTCGTCGGTGGCGTGGTGTCGTTCGTCGGCATCCGGAACCCGCGAACCGCGACCGCACCGGAGACGACGATCTCGTCGCAGGCCTGACGACCTCGCCGGGCGCCGGGATCTCGATCACAGCGGGTCGGCACCCGTGACGGCGGGCGCGGTGGTGGCCGCCCCGATCACCGCGTGGAGCATCTCGCGGAGCTGGGTGAGGTGCTCGGCGTCCATGCGGAGCTCGTTCATGACCCGGTGTGGGATGGCCTCCGCCTGGGTGCGGAGCTCGCGGCCGGCAGTGGTGAGCGAGACGTCGAGGACGCGCTCGTCGAGTCGGCTGCGGTCGCGTCGGACGAGCCCTGCGGTCTCGAGGCGCTTGAGGAGCGGGGACAACGTCGCCGGCTCGAGCTGCAGTGCCCCGCCGAGGTCCTTGACCGAGCGCGGGCTGTGCTGCCAGAGCGCGAGCATCACGAGGTACTGCGGATGGGTGAGACCGAGCGGTTCGAGGATCGGTCGGTAGAGCGAGATGACGCTGCGCGACGCGACGGCGAGCGCGAAGCAGACCTGGTTCTCGAGCTGGAGCAGATCGTCGGCCGTGGCGACGGTGGTGGATTCGTTGGCGGTCACGGTCCCATCGTACCCAAATGATTAGTACACTCATCAATATGAGCGAGAAACGATCCTTCCGGGAGTCCGTGCGCGAGGCCGGTGGTCTGTACGGCTGGGTGAACGGCCGCATGTGGAAGGTGCTCGGACCGCCGCCCCTCGGTCCCTACAACGAGGAGCCGTTGCCGCCGGCCGCACAGTCGGGGTGCCCGATCTGCGGCCATGCCATGTCGGAGCACATCGTGGACCGCACGACCGGCCCGCGCACGCAGCTGCACTGCCCGAAGGCCCCGGCCGCCTGAGGCGATCTCCATCCCGGGTGGCAGGACGTCATCCCGTGGGTGCATGCGGTGCCCCACCACGGCTGCTGAACTGGTGATATATGTCTCAGGTCAACATCTCCTCCGCGCCGCCGATCCCGTCCACCGACGACACCTCATCGCGTCGGTGGCACCTCATCGACGCCCTCCGTGGGTTCGCTCTCGTCGGGATCCTCTTCGTCAACGTCCCCGACATCACCCGGCTCGGCAGCGACATCCCGTTCGACCGACGACAGTCGACGCTCATGGACACCGTGCTCGAGTTCGCGGTGCAGACGCGGTTCGTCCCCATCTTCGCCTTCCTCTTCGGGCTGAGCGCGATGCTCGTGATCCAGTCCGCCCGCCACCGCGGCACCGGCGCGCTCGTCCCGATGCTGCTGCGTCTCGGAACACTCCTCCTCATCGGGATCGCGCACGGGTTCCTCTACCCGGGGGAGATCCTCCGCGAGTACGCGATCTGCGGGATCCTCATGCTCCCCCTCATGCTGTGGTTGCCGCGCTGGGCGTTGCTCTGGTCCGGCGTCGTGCTCACCGTCGCCGCGTATGCGGTCACCGGTGGTGGCCTCACCACCCTGCCCGGACTGTTCCTCGCCGGTGCGGGGGCGGCGGCGTACGGCTTGCCGAAGGTGCTCGACGCCGGCGGACGGCCCGTGTGGATCACCTTCCTCGTGGCGACGGCCCTCGCCGTCCCGGCCATCGTGTGGCAGACCACCGAGCCCGGCGACCCACGGTTCACGAACGCCGGTGGGATCGCGGGCGGGATCCTGTCCGTCGTGTACGTCACCGGATTCGCGTTGCTCTGGCAGACACCGGTGCGTCGAGTCCTCGCAGCCGTCTTCGAACCCCTCGGCCGCATGGCGCTCACCAACTACCTCGCCGCGAGCGCCGTGTTCGTCGTCGTCGGGCTGCTCGTCCCCTTCCGGGAGATCGACGACCTGGCCGCGGTGAGCGTCGGAGCACTCGTGCTCATCGCGGTGCAGTCGGTGCTCAGTCGCCTCTGGCTACGGCACTACCGCTACGGGCCGGTCGAGTGGGTCTGGCGGATGGCCACCTGGCGTCGCGCCGTCCCGCTACGGGGTGCTGCGCTGCCAGCCGCCTGAGCGCTGAGTCGCCCGGAACTGCGCGGTTTCGGCTCGGATTCGAGCAGTTCCGGGCGACTCAGCGGGGCGGAAGGGAGGCGGCGGCGACCGCGACCGTGTCCGCCGGTTCGCGTCCGAGCAGGGTTCGGAGGTCGTCGCCCGCGCCGTCGAGGAATCCGTGCCGGACGCCGGTGAAGATCGACATCAGCATGGCGGGCTGGAACGGCTTGAGTGCGGCCTCAGCCAGCGCCGTCCGCTGCTCGGCGAGGGAGACGGTGCGGTGTGGGACGGCCAGTCGGTCGGCCACCTGCGCGGCCGTGATCGGTTCGCCCACGAGGTCGTAGCCGCGACCGACGTGGTCCGACGGGGACATCGCGACGACGGCCGCGGCTTCAGCGAGGTCGGCTCGTGCGACGGCGGCGAGCGCCCCGTCGCCGAACGCCGAGCCGAGCGAGTCGCCCGACCAGGACAGGAGCGACCCGAACAGTTCGGCGTACAGGCCGTTCCGCAGGATCGTCCAGGACAGGCTGCTGCGCTGCAGCCGACGCTCGGTCCACCGGTGCGCGAGCGCGAACGCGAGGTGGTCTCCGGCCGAGGTGAGGCTCGTGTACACGACGTGCTGCACCCCGTCCCGCTCGGCCGCGGTGATCGCCGTCTCGTGTCGGGCGATCACGACGTCGTCCTCGGCTTCGCCCGCCGATACGAGGACGAGCGTGTCGACCCCGACGAAGGAGACGGTGTCGGGGTCGTCGAAGTCGATCCGTCGTGCGCCGCCCTGTCCGCTGCGGTTGCTCGCGAGCGGTGCAGCCCCACGGGTGGTGAGCGCATCGACGATCGCGCCGCCGAGTTGGCCGGTGGTTCCGGTGACGAGGATCATTTCAGGGCCTTTCGGTGTTCGGATTGATGACTCGGACGAGTCTGCGTCCCCTGTTCCGGCCCCACAAGAAGGCACTTCCATGTCACTCACGCACACCGCGGTAACCGCCGACCTCGAACCCTGCGGCACGGAGGACCACCCGGACTGCGGCATCCGGGACGTCCTCGACCGCATCGGAGACACCTGGTCGGTCCTCGTCGTCGTCGAGCTCGTGTCGGGTGACCGCCGGTTCCGCGAGCTCCAGCGGGCGATCGACGGGATCTCCCAGCGCATGCTGACGCTGACCCTCCGCCGCCTCGAACGCGACGGCCTCGTCGACCGGACCGTGTACCCGACGGTGCCCGCGCAGGTGTCCTATGCCCTCACCCCGTCCGGTGCGGGGCTCTCCCACCTGATCAAGACGCTCGCCGACTGGTCGCTCGAGCAACGGCCGGCGATCGCGGCGTCGCGTTCGGCGTACGACGCCGCCCACCCGGGGCACCGCATCCGGTGAGCACTGTCGCGTGACGCCCGTGCGGAGTAGCGTCGGCGCATGGAGCATCCGATCGTGCACGAACCCGACGATCCGTTCGTCGAACGCGTCAGGCGGATCTGCCTCGCCTACCCGGAGTC
The DNA here is from genome assembly GCF_963518075.1 of uncultured Plantibacter sp. Lineage (NCBI taxonomy): Bacteria > Bacillati > Actinomycetota > Actinomycetes > Micrococcales > Microbacteriaceae > Plantibacter > uncultured Plantibacter sp. The sequence continues at coordinate 15,390 of NZ_CAUQHZ010000004.1, read as the reverse complement.
CGTCGAGACGTTCGGCCACGGACGCCCACGGTTCAAGGCGGGCAAGCGTGTGTTCGTGACCGTCGGGTCGGAGATGCGCATCCCGCACAGCATCACGTTCACGCCGGCCGAGGAGGAGCGCGGCGCCTGGCTCGAGGACGAGCGGTTCTGGTCGCCGAAGTACGACGGCCCGTCGGGCAAGCTCGCGTTCGACGCCGGTCTCGACGCCGGTCTCGACGGCGACGACAGCCGCACGCTCGACGACGTCGACTGGGCGCTGATCGCCGAACTCATCGACACCTCGTACCGGCAGGTCGCCCTCCAGCGACAGCTCCGGGCGCTCGATGCACGCTGACCGGGGGCCGACCCGGCCGCGGCAGCATCTCGGAAGGGCCGTGCGAGACTGGCGACCGGGGGAGCGTCATCGAGACGCATCGGAAGTGGGGAGCCATGAGCGACGGGGGCGCAGCCGGGGCATCGTCGGAGCGCGATGACGCCGAGGTGAGCGACGTCGGACCCGTCGTCGCGACCTCGACCGTGGCGACCTCGTCCGAGCCCGACGACGCGTCAACGGACCCGCAGTACCCCGCCGGCCGATCGCCGCGCGTCGCATTCCTGATCGCGTACCTCACCCGCTCCCTCGACCTCGCCGTCTCGGTCGTCCTGATCGTCGGCGTCGGGGGCGTCATCACTACCCTGTTCAACCTCATCGGCCAGGGTCTGCGTCCCGAACCGCCCACCGGGTCGTACCGCCCGGACGCACCGATCGTGCTCGGCGGACCGTCGGAAGCGGAGCTCTGGTACCAGATGCTCGGCTCGCTCGGCGGGTGGATCCTCGTCGCCGTCGGCGTCATGCTCGTGATCGTCCAACCCGTGATGGAGGTCATCCGTCGTGTGACGCCCTCTCGCGGGCTCGCCTACCTGGGTGGCCTGACGGCGGTCGTGGGCGCCGGGATCGGCTTCGGCGTCCTCGTGATCTTCGGGATCTCGCCGTGGACGTGGCTGGGTGCCAACCTGGGATCGGCGCTCGCCTTCCTCCTCTTCGGGCTCATCGCCTACGGCATCCCCGTGCTGATGGTCGCCGCGGTCATCATGCTCCTCACGTTCGCCATCGGCCGCCGGCGGGTGCGGGTCGTGACCGCTGGGCTCGCCGGACTCGTCGTCGTCGCCGTGATCGTGGCGTCGACCGGCGCGTTCCGCCCGCCGCCCGCGCAGGAGGTGGCCGCGGCGCAGCGCTCCGAAGCCGTAGACGGCTTCACGCGGGCGCTCGCCGACATCGACGGGATCGCCGACATCGAGGTCGTCGGTCACGGTGCGACGGTGACGATGTCGCTCGACGCCGGCGTCGGGCAGGTGCTCGGCGCGGCAGACGCGGCGAAGCGGGCCGGCGAGGAGCTTGAGGGGATCGCGATCGTCGTGATCCAGCGGGAGGCCGACCCGACCTCGCTGGCCCAGCAACAGGATCCGCCGCGCGGTCCGTGGCGAGTACAGCTCGTGCCGAGCGATCAGAGCATCGACGAGCTCGCCGACGAACTGCAGCGGCTGATGCTGACGGAGCGGCTGCAGGTGTCGATCGCCGTCACGGAGGGGGCACCGCTCATCACCGTCTTCTCCATGGACACCCTTCCCGCTGCGGTCAGGGAACTCCGGGCGATCTACCCGGACGGCGCGCACTACCGCGTACCGGAACGCTTCTCCATGGCGGACGACCCGAGCGAGCTGAGCGTGCCGATGGTCGACGCCATCCTCGCCGTGGTCGAGGCCACCCCCGGCGTCGAGATCGAGGTGACGACGCAACCGAAGCTCTGGATCACCGACGTGACGCCTGAGCAGGGCGCCGCGATCGTCGCCATCCTGCAGGACCCGGCGCTCGCCGGGACGAGTCCCTCCGGATATCCGGTCGACTACTCGATCAACACCTCCGGTACCGACCAGGACGTCGAGGGCACCTTCGGCTGAGCCGCTGCCGGTAGCGTGAGGGGATGACCGCCGCTCAGTCCTCCCGCCTCCAGTTCGGTGCCTTCGTGATGAACACGGGCTCCCACATGCAGCACGGCCTCTGGCGCCACCCGGACGCGAAGCAGCACACCTTCGACGACGTGAACCTCTGGGTCGACCTCGCGAAGACGCTCGAGCGGGGTCGGTTCGACACGATCTTCTTCGCCGACGTCGTCGGGGTCTACGGCGGCGCCGGGGCGTCCTTCGACGTGAACGCACGTGAGGGCATGCAGCTGCCGAGCAACGATCCGTCCATGCTGCTGTCGGCGTTGGCGATCAGCACCGAGCACCTGGGCCTCGCGTTCACCTCGTCGATCCTGCAGGAGCACCCGTTCACCTTCGCGCGGAAGATCTCGACGATCGACCACGCGTCCGGTGGGCGGGTCGGCTGGAACATCGTCACGAGCTTCCTCGAGAACGCCGCGCGCAACTACGGGCTCGACCGTCTCGTCGAGCACGACGAGCGGTACGCCTGGGCCGAGGAGTACGTGGCGGTCGTCGGCAAGCTCTGGGAGGGGTCGTGGGACGACGGCGCACTCCTCGCCGACAAGGCCAGCGGTGTCTTCGCCGACCCCACCAAGGTGCACCGGATCGACCACGTCGGCGAACGGTACCGGGTGGAGGGCCCGCACCTGTCGTCGCCGTCGCCGCAGCGCTCGCCGCTCCTGTTCCAGGCCGGCTCGTCCGGTGCGGGGAAGGCGTTCGCCGCGAACTACGCCGAGGTGCAGTTCATGATGGCGCCCAGCATCGAGGCGGCGCGGGCGTCCGCGGAGTCGACGCGCGCGCTCGTCGCCGAGACCGGCCGCGACCCGCGCGACGTCAAGTTCTGGCAGGCGATGTCGTTCATCGTCGGCAGCACCGAGGAGGAGGCGAAGCGCATCGAGGCGGAGTACGACGAACTCCTGTCGGCCGACGCGTTCCTCGCGCACTCGAACCTCGGCACCGACCAGGCGACCGGGAAGCCGATCGACCCGGACACTCCGCTGAAGGACGTCGAGACCCAGGGCGGGCACAGCATGCTCGAGGCACTGAAGGCCCTCTCGCCGGACCGCGAGCCGACCGTGCGCGACCTCGCGAAGCTCACCGCGAAGCTGCGAGGCCGTGTGGTCGGCACGCCGGAGCAGATCGCCGACCACCTGGCCGAGTGGCGGGCGGCCGGGATCGACGGGATCAACGTCGCCAACTGGATGATTCCGCACTCCTACGAGGTCTTCGTCGACGAGGTCGTGCCGGTGCTGCAGGAGCGCGGTCTCGCCCAGCGCGAGTACGCGCCTGGCACGCTCCGCGAGAAGCTCTTCGGTGCGGAGCCCACCCTCCCGGAGACGCACCCGCTGCGCGCCTACCGCGGCGCCTTCGCCGGCCGCTGACCCCCGCCCGCTCGGCAGCAGGACATCCGCCCGAGAACCGGACGTTTCGACGTGGAATGTCCTGCTCTCGGGCGGATGTCCTGTTCTCGTGCCGCGGCGGGCTACTCCGGCTTGGCCGTACCGACGGCCCAGACGAAGGGCGGCGGGGTGCCGTTGATGGACCAGTCGCCGACGATGCGCGTCTTGTAGATCACGGGGTTGTGCGACGCGACCGTGCGGGCGTTGCGCCAGTGGCGGTCGAGGGCGCTCGCGCGGCTGACGGCCGAGGCCCCGAGCGTGTTGAAGAGCAGCGTCGCGGCGCGTGGCACAAGCTCCGAGAGCACCACCTGCGCCTGGGCGGAGCGGATCTCGGCCTCGATGTTCGCCGGCAGGTCGTCCGCGGAATCACGGTCGGCGGCCGTCTCAGACGCACGCTCGATCGCCGCGGCGACTCCGAGGACGGTCTGCTTCGCGACGAACGCGATCGACGAGATCTCGCCGACGACCGCCTGGATCTGCCCGTCGTCCTTCACGAGTGGCGCGAGACCATGCGTGTAGACGCGGGTGCGCGCACGGATCTGCTCCCCGGCGTCGCGCTCGACCGCCGCCGCGATCCCCGCGTGCACGGCGATGAGCACGTGCTGGTAGAGCGCCGTCTGGTAGCGGAACCGGTCGGTGAAGGGGTGCAGCTGGTCGGCGTCGACGACGGCGTCCTCGAACACGATCGTCCCCGTGCCCGTGAGCTGCTGGCCGAAGCCGTCCCAGTCGTCGGCGATCGTCACACCCAGCTGGTTCGTGCGCACGAGCACGGTGACCTCGGTGTCGGGCTGCCCGTCGACGACCAGGCGCGCGGTGGCGTCCGTCCAGTCGGCGTAGATGCTGCCCGTCGTGTAGAACTTGCGGCCGTTCACGACGTAGCGGCCGTCGCGCTCGGTGACGACCGTTCCGGAGACGCCGAGTGCGCCGGAGCCGACCTCGCTCCAGGCGTTGCCGACGATCTCACCGGCGACGAAGCGCTCGAGCCAGGCCGTGCGGCGGTCGCTCGGGGCCGCGACCAACTGGTCCTCGACGAGGGCGATGTGGCCGCGGAAGATCTGCGGGAGGTTCGAGTCCGCCGCCGCGAGCTCGATCAGGAGCTCGGTGAACTCCGGGAAGGTGAGTCCCGAACCGCCGAACTCGGCGGGGACCCGGAGTGCGCCGAATCCGGCGGCGGCGAGCTTCCGCACCTCGTCCCGCGGGAGCCGGTGCTCGAGTTCGCGCTTCACGGCGCCTGCCTGGATCTCGGCGAACAGTGGCAGGAGCAGCTCCCGGGCGGCCGCGAAGCCGGCCGGGCGGGCGGTGGTGGAGGTGGTGGTGGCGGAGGTCATATGGTTCCGTTCCGGAGGCGGCGGTGGGCTGGTCGTGCGATGGGCCCTTCGACAAGCTCTGGGACCGGTGGAGTTGCTCAGGGACCAGATGAGCCCCTAGGTGTAGAGCGAGATCGGCTGCAGCTCGCCGTTCAGGTGGTTCGCACCGACCTCGAGCTTCTTGTAGTCGACCGGGTCGTGGAGGGAGTGCGTGCGCACGTTCCGCCAGAACAGGTCGAGTCCCACGGAGGCCTTCGCCGAGCTGGACCCGGTGACCTCGAAGATGCGGTTCGCGACCTCGATGCCGAGCTCGGTGGAGACGACCTTGAGCTTGGCGATCTCGATGGCGATGGCACCACGGTCCTCCGCGGTCACCGCCGCTCCCCGCTCGATGATGCGGTCGAAGCGGGCGTTCGTGCGGTCGGCGAGCGCCTCGACGGCGGCGATCGACGACACGAACTCGCCGATCACGCGCTGCACGAACGGGTCGTCGCGGTAGGTCTCGGCGTGGCTGAGGAACCAGGCGTTCTTCCGTGCCCGGACGAGTTCCGTGCCCTGCGCGAGCGCACCCTCCGCGATGCCGAGGTAGAGGTTGCCGAACGCGAGCTGGATGCCGGGCGTCACGAGTGAGGAGAACGGTTCGTCGCCGACGGTGCCGAGGATGTCCGCCTGCTCGACGAGCACGTCCTCGAACCGCACGGACCCCGAGGCGGAGAGCCGCTGGCCGAGCGCGTCCCAGTCGCCGAGGTAGGCGATGCCCGCGCGGTCGTGGTCGAGGACGAACTGGAAGATCGTGCCGTCGTGGTCGCCACCGCGGACGACCGCGTTGACGAGGATGACGTCGCCGGCCGAGGCGCCCGTCGAGAACCGCTTGAGCCCGTTGAGGCGGAACGCGTCGCCGTCTTGCGTGAGCGAGAGGTCGGGGTCCGTCGGGTTCACGGAGTCTCCCCAGATCCACCGGCCCTCCACGGTCTTGCGGTGCCACTCGGCCTGCGTGGACGGGTCGGCGGTGAAGCCGATGTTGCCCGCATTGATGTAGTGGTAGGCGAGCAGCTGGCCGATGGAGGCGTCGACGCGCGACAGGATGCGGACGACCCGGAAGGCGCTTTCCCAGTGGCCGCCACCGCCGCCGAACTCGGCGGGGTCGAGCAGGTTGACGAGGCCCGACTCGCGGAGGAGGTCGAGCTCGGTGGTGGGGTCGAGGTTCGCGCGGTCGCGGTCGAGGACGTCGACCGCGAGCTTGGTGGCGACCTCGGTGGCGACGGCGTCCCAGTGCGCGAGCTCGGCGTCGTCGGCGGTACCGGACCAGTGGGTGCGTCTCCCAAGGACCGGCTGCCCGGTCACTGAGCCGGTCGAAGTGCTGATCGTGTCGGTGCTCATGCGGAGGCTCCTTCGGTGGCGTAGACGTTGTCGTCTGCCGCGTCGGCGTTGTCGGTGTCGAAGAGGGAGGGTGCCGTGTCGTCGGCGGCGGACGGCTGCCCGACGTACGCGCCGCGGTACCGGTGGGCCGGGTGCCACTCGGGCACGACGGGGGAGCCGGTGCCGTTCAGGCGGCCGCGGAGGGTCCCCTCCGGGTACTCGTCCCAGACCCGGCCACGACGACGCAGCTCGGGCACGAGCAGGTCGACGACGGCCTCGAAGGTACCGGGCGTGATGACGTAGGCGAGGTTGAAGCCGTCGGTGCCGGCGACGTCGATCCAGCGCTCGATCTCGTCGGCGACCGTCGCGGCACTGCCGACGAACACGGGACCGATGCCGCCGATGCCGATGTAGTGGGCGATGTCGCGCGGCGTCCACTCGCGTTCCGGGTCGGCGAGCGTGAAGATCGCGAGCGCCGAGCGGGCCGCATCGGTGTCGACGTACTTGAGCGGCTTGTCGGGGTCGAACGACGAGAGGTCGAGGCCCGACCAGCCGCCGTAGAGGGTGAGGGCGCCGTCGAGCGAGATGTACTGCTGGTACTCCTCGTACTCGGCCTGCGCCTCCTCGTCGGTCTCGGCGACGATCGCCGTGGCGAGGGTGAGGATCTTCACGCTGTCGCGCGGGCGTCCGAGGGCCTCGGCGCGGTCGCGGATGTCGTCGGTCGTCTTGCGCGTCAGCTCCGGGACGAGCCCGTTGATGAACACCGCTTCGCCGTGCGTGGCCGCGAACTGGCGACCGCGGGCCGAGGCGCCGGCCTGGAAGATGACCGGAGTGCGCTGCGGTGACGGCTCCGAGAGGTGGATGCCGGGCACCTGGAAGTGCTCGCCCCGGTGGTTGATGGGGTGCACCTTGGTGGGGTCGGTGTAGACGCCGTTCTCCCGGTCGATGACGACGGCGTCGTCCTCCCAGGAGCCCTCCCACAGCTTGTAGGTGACGTCGAGGAACTCCTCGCCGATGCCGTACCGGTCGTCGTGCTTGATCTGGGTGGTGAGGCCGAGGTTGCGGGCGGCGGAGTCGAGGTAGGAGGTGACGACGTTCCAGCCGACGCGACCCTTCGTGAAGTGGTCGAGCGTCGAGAAGCGGCGGGCGAGGGCGTACGGCAGCTCGTAGGTGGACGCGACGGTGACACCGAAGCCGAGGTGCTCGGTCGCCTTCGCCATGGCCGACACCTGGATGATCGGATCGCCGACGGGCAGCTGCGCCGAGTCGATGAGCGCGGGCGCGGAGGAGTGACGGTAGACGTCGTAGATGCCGACGACGTCCGCGATGAACAGGGCGTCGAAGGTGCCGCGCTCGAGGAGCTTGGCGAGGTCGATCCAGTAGTCGATGTCGTTGTAGCGGTGCGCCTGATTGTCAGGATGCTTCCACAGGCCGGGCGCCTGATGGGTCACGCAGCTCATGTCGAACGCGTTGAGGATGATGCGCTTGCTCACAGGGATACCACCGGGTCGTCTCGTCGAGGCTGGGTCCGACGGCGATCACAGCGCCGTCCAGCACGACGGTACTCGGGGGCTCGGGTGCTCGCGAGGGGCCCGAAACAGAGCGTCACATGGGCCGCCGGGCGTCCGTTCCTCACGGTTCATCCCCAGAGTTACTTTACCTTACGTAAGGTAAAGTAACTCCCATGAGACCCAGTGCACGGAACGAGATCCTCGATGCGGCCGTCCGCGTCGTCGACGCCTCCGGAGAGGCCGACATCACCTACGAGGCGGTGGCGCAGGAGGTCGGTCTGACGAAGGCCGGGCTGCGCTACCACTTCCCCTCACGGGACGCGATGATGATCGCGGTGATCGAGCACGTCGTCGCCCGCTGGCAGCGCGAGCTCGTGGAGGAGCTGGGGGCGCCACTCGAGACGTCGACGCTCGAGGAGCGGGTGCGGGCCTTCGTCGCCTTCGCGGGGGAGGGCGGGGCGAGCCAGGGCGAGTTCGTCGTCTTCGCCGAGGCGGTCAGGCGTCCCGAACTCGCCGCTCCCTGGCTCGAGTACCTCCGGACCTGGTTCGGGTTCGGTGAGGACACCGATTCGACCTCCCTCCTCCTCGTCTGGTTGGCGGCGAACGGCCTCTGGATCGCTGAGGCGACCGGCATCCTCGACGTCGGCCGCGACCAGCGCGCCGACCTCGTCTCGCGACTCCTGGCCCTCGCTGGAGGTGAACCCCGATGAAGAAGTGGCTGATCCTCTCCGCCGCCATCCTGCTGGAGGTCACGGCGACCCTCTCGCTCCGTGGCGCCATCGAGAACCCCTGGTGGTCGATCCTCGCGGTGGCCGGGTATGCGGGCGCCTTCGTCGCCCTGTCGCTCCTGCTCCGGATGGGGGTGCCGATCGGGGTGGTCTACGGCATCTGGGCTGCGGCCGGCGTCGCGCTCACCGCGGTGCTCGCCTCGCTCGTGTTCGGCGAGCAGTTCACGTTCATGATCGGGCTCGGCATCGCGATCGTGATCGCCGGCGTCGTGCTCGTGGAGACGGGCCACTCCCCGGAGTCACCGAAGCCGGGCGCGACGAACGAGGAGGTCGGCGCATGACCTGGTTGCTCCTGGCCGGTGCCATCGTCACCGAGGTCGCGGCGACGCTCTCCCTGCGCGCCTCGGAAGGCCTGCGGAAGAAGCGGTGGATCGCTCCCGTCGCCGTGTTCTACGTGACCGCCTTCGGGTTGCTGACTATCGCGCTCGCGAACGGGATGCCCGTCGGGATCGCCTACGGAATCTGGGCCGCCTGTGGGGTCGCGCTCACGGCCATCGGAGCGCGCGTGCTCTTCAAGGAGAAGCTGACGCCGAAGATGATCGTCGGCATCGGCCTGATCGCGGTCGGCGTGCTCGTCATCGAGCTCGGTTCGCAGGCGCACTGACCCACGCGGATCGCTCCCGCGCGCGAGGGTGGGGAGCGGTACCCATTGAGCGTGGGGCAGGACTGAGGCATCCTCGTCCTGGGCGAACCGCCCGCAATCGACAGCCTTGGGGGGCTCCTGTGGACAGCAACGTGCTCGCGATCATCGCCATTCTCGTCCTGCTCGCCATCGTCGGGCTGGGGGTGTTCAAGGGACTCGGCCGCAGGAAGCTGCGTGAGACGGCGACGAACCGTCGCGCCACCAAGGTGCCGGAGATGCTGCAGGAGTTCGGGCGCTCGGTCGTCCTCGGCACGGACCCCGCCGGTGCGACCGCGCTCATCGAGGGGCTGCCGAAGCGCAAGGCCAAGTCGTTGCGGCCCGGCGTGTGGGGCATCGACTACGTCGCCAAAGACGACGTCACGATCGAGGTCCAGTCGACAGGCGCAGGTTCCGAGGTGGTGGTGACGTCGCTCACGGAGTACCTCGGCTTCCCGCAGGGCCTCGATGGCTGGCAGCGCTTCGCCACGCAGCTGGAGGAGGCCGCGAAGGCGCAGGGTGTCCCGGTGCAGCGTGGTGCTCGGGCGTTCCAGTACCTGCCGGCACCCGCGAACACCCTCGACAAGGCGCGCTGGGTGCTCGCCAAGGTCGTCGCTCAGTGACGACACCTGAGCTCGCCAAGGGCGGTCGGACCTCTTCCGGTCCCTGAGCTTGTCGAAGGGCTGGGTGTCTTCTACCGGTCACTGAGCTTGTCGAAGTGCCCGCCAGCCGCCCTCTCGCCTACAGGTTCCCGAGATAGGCCAGGCGCTCGCCGCCGAGCTCGATCGCCAGCGCCCGCTGCCGCTTCACCCGTCGCCATCGCACGATGAAGAGCACCGTCCCGACGGCCGTGAGGACGAGGCTGACGCCGAGCATGATCGGTCCGGTCGCGCCCAGCTCCTCCGGGTCGACCGACAGGAAGGCACCCGCGAGGACACCGACACCGCCGACGCAGGTGCCGAAGTACGCTCCGGCCGCGAACAGGCGCGACGCGGGGATCGGGCCGAGGAAGTGCTGCAGGAGCACGGGCGGGAGTCCGCGGCGGCGTTGCTCCGGCCCGCGCCGCTCGAGCCAGTCGAGGGAGAACCGCTGGGCGACGTGGATCTCCCTCGCCCGCGCGATGCCGCCGACGATCCACGCGACGAACGCGAGCAGTGCCGAGCCGACCACGGCGACGGCGACGAGCGCGTTCGCGTCGGACGGCAGGAGGCTGTCGATGACCCCTTCGGCGATGGCTGCCCCGAAGATCGCGAGCAGGCCGATCCCGGCGAGACCGATGAGGATCCGGTCGCAGACCCTCCGGAGGGTGCGTGGGCCGACCGTCTCCGGGATCGGTTGCAGGTGGACGACCTCGTCGTCGTCCGCGAGCCAGGAGCGGACCCTCGCCCGATCCTGAGGCGGAATCCACGACGGCAACTCGCGTCCGTCGTCCGGGCCGACGCGCTCAGCATCCCGATTGCCGAGCGCCCCATTCCGGTCACCGAGCTTGTCGAGGTGCACTCGGTCGACGATCTGCTCCGCGGCCAGCCGGGCCGGGTCGTCCGGTCGACGGAATCGGTCGTCGTCCGTGTCGTCGTCGACCGCCGTCCCCGTGTCCTCATCAGCGATGATCGACCCGTACTGCGGCGCAGGCGGCACGAGGGGAGTCGGGTTCGGGGCATCGGGCGCCGCCGGAGCGATGTCCTGATGCGCGCGCACGACGTCCTCCACTGCGCCCTGTGCGGCCCGCATCGCTTCGTCTCGGATGCTCCGGCCGAGCGGCCCTGCGGCCTGGACCACCGCTTCGAGCAGTTTCACGTCGCCGGTGGACTCCGCCGCAGTGATGCAGTCGGCGATGAACCCGCGTCGACCGATCATGACGTCAGAGCCCTTCCCAGCGAGTGAGCGCGAGATGCGTTCCCGGCCGACGTCGAGTGGATCCTGGCCGGTGTCGTCGGGGATGCCGCTGCCGGCGATGAGTGCGACGAGTGGCACGAGGTCGGAGGTGGGGAGGCTCCGGAGCCACCCGCCGTTCACGATGATGCGCGCGCGTGCGCCGGTGTCGGTCGTGAGTCGCAGGCTGAGGGCGGGTGTGGTGGCGGCGGGATTGCGGGTGAGGAGTTCGCCGCTCACAATCGAGCGCAGCGGAATCGTCTCGCCCCGGAAGAGCGCGGTGCTGCGGCCGACGTCGACGCCGACCGGGCGGAAGGTGGTCCGGAGGTAGGACAGGCAGATGCCGGCGGTGATGATGAAGAAGACCGGGATGACGATGAGCGCTGTGCGCGCGATGTCGAAGATGCCGTCGATGACGCTGCCGGTGATCCAGCCGAGGACGCCGCTGAGGATGCCCGACAGGATCACGATGAGGACGAGGTTTGCCCGCACGGGCGGTCGGCCGATCATCGTGAAGCCGTCGTTCGTCGGTCCTGGTGCTGCGCTCACGTCGTCCTCTCGGCAGGTGGTCGCATCGACTGTTCCATGTCGGCGCCCGTCGTGTCGATGGGGAGCCCTCCCATGGCCCGCCAGCCGCACCCGCCCCCTGAGCGACCATCCCGGTCCCTGAGCGAACACGCCGGTCCCTGAGCTTGTCGAAGGGCGTGACCCTGTCCGATTCCTGGGTCTCCCCGCCCCGGTCCCTGAGCTTGTCGAAGGGCGATTCGCGTCTTCGGCTTCCGTGTTGTAGGCTCTACTTCGGCCTGCCGAGCCGAAGTTCTCTTCTCTCAGCAAGCAATGCGCCCGTAGCTCAACGGATAGAGCATCTGACTACGGATCAGAAGGTTGGGGGTTCGAATCCCTTCGGGCGCACATTGTGAAAAGCGGTCCTCTTCGGTGGGCCGCTTTTTTCGTGCCGCCTGACAGCAGGATATCGGCGCGAGAAGCGGATGGAATCGCGCGAAACGTCCGGTTCTCGGGCGTTCTTCCTGTTCTCGTGCGGCGCCCACACGCCGCTACGCCCGGCAACTGCCCAGCGTGCCCGTGAGTGCCTGGCGGTCGGCGTCGTCGACCGTGAGGTCGTACGCCATCAGCACGAGGACGAACCGCGCCGCGTACTCGCAGTGCGAGGCGGCCGCGGGCGGCATCCAATCGCCGGGGCCGGAGTCCGACTTCGACGAGTTCGTCGCGCCGTCGACGGCCTGCAGGTTGATCGGGTCGTTCGCGAACTGCTCCCGCTGCTGCTCCGTCCACGTGTTCCCGCCGTGACGCCAACCCCACGCGAGCGGCACGACGTGGTCGATCTGCACGAGCTGACTCGACCGCTCACCGCGCTGGAAGTCGATCGTCGACCCCGTGTAGAGGTCGTGCAGCACGCCGGTGAGCACGACGCAGTCGCGGGTCCCCGGCTTGAAGGTGACGTCGACGAGGTCGCGTGCTAGCACGTCGTTGCGGGTGTCGCAGCCGTTGCGGTCGATGTCTGCCCAGCGCTGACCGAACCGGTCCCGGTCGTAGCCGGTGGCCACCTGGGTGGCGGTGTCGACGTCGGCCAGCGCGTCTTCGACTGCGGCGGCCGAGACGACCAACTGCCCGGACGCGTCCACGACGGCGAAGCCGGCGGCCTCGAGCGATGCCCGTGCGCTCGGGCTGACCGCCGCGGGCGTGGGTGCGAGCGACGTCGGCGCTGGTGACCCCGGCTCGCCGAACACGATACCGCCGTCGAACTGCGTCGCGACGAGCACCACGACGGCTGCAAGGAGCGCGACGAGCAACGCCAAGGGAGTCTTCTTCATGCTGGGTGCTCTCCTCGGGGTCTGCTCCACCAGCGTAGAGGCGGGCGCCGACACGAGGTCGCCGGACGTCAGCCCCGGTAGACGTCGCGCCGATGGCCGAGCGTGACGACGACCACGAGGAGCACACCGTCATCGATCGTGTACACGATCCGATGATTACCCACCCTGACACGGAAGCCGGGGCGTCCTTGCAACGCCGTGGCACTCGGCGGGCGCGGGTTCTCCCCGAGCAGAGCGATCGCGGCCCGGATGCGTCGCTGGTCCTGATGGTCGATCCTGCGGAGCGCCTTGATCGCGGCCGGCCGCAGCTCGATGTCGTATCGACTCATTCCCAGCCGAGGTCGGCCTTCGCCTGCGCCCACGGGATGCTGTCGCCCTCCTCGGCCATCGCCGCATCGAAGGCACGGGCGTCCTCGGCGTCTTCGAGCGCCTCCATCATCCGGTCGTACTGTTCGGGACTGATGATGACGGCCTCTGCGCGCCCGCGTCGCTCCACGAAGACGGCTTCGGTGTGGGATCGCGCGATGAGTTCGGAGAACTTCGCGCGAGCCTCGGTGACGTTGATCCGGGACATGTCGCAAGTGTACATTTTGGGCCTCCGCCTGTACATGTGGGGATGACCGTGGCATTGGCCGGCGGTCTGAGGGAAGCCTGGAGAAGGTGTGCGGACGCCCGGGGGCGTTCTCCACAGGTGCCCTTCGACAGGCTCAGAGACCGCGGGACGTGTGCTCCGGGACCGGGGGACTGCCGCTCGCCGCAGGCGCGGGATAGGGTCGAGCAGACACAGGGTGCCCCACAACGGGCGCCCGCGATCAAGGAGGATCACGTGTCAGGTAACAGAGCTGTCGCCTACAAAGCAGCGGGTGTCGTCGAGGTCATCGACATCGACTACCCCACCTTCGAACTCAAGGACGGACCGGGGGTGAACCCGGCCAACGTCGGCCGGAAAGTCCCGCACGGCGCCATCCTCAAGACCGTCGCGACCAACATCTGCGGCTCCGACCAACACATGGTCCGCGGCCGCACCACGGCACCGCCGAACCTCGTCCTCGGACACGAGATCACCGGCGAGGTGGTCGAGGTCGGACCGGACGTCGAGTTCATCAAGGTCGGCGACATCGTCTCGGTGCCCTTCAACATCGCCTGCGGCCGCTGTCGCAACTGCAAGGAGCGCAAGACCGGCATCTGTCTCAACGTGAACCCCGACCGCCCGGGCAGCGCCTACGGCTACGTCGACATGGGCGGCTGGGTCGGCGGCCAGGCCGAGTACGTCCTCGTGCCCTACGCCGACTGGAACCTCTTGAAGTTCCCGGACCGCGACCAGGCGCTCGAGAAGATCATGGACCTCACGATGCTCTCCGACATCTTCCCGACCGGCTTCCACGGTGCGGTGACGGCGGGCGTCGGCGTCGGCTCCACCGTCTACGTGGCGGGCGCAGGCCCGGTCGGCCTCGCCGCAGCGACCGGGGCCATGCTCCTCGGCGCCGCTGCAGTCATCGTCGGCGACATGAACGCCGACCGGTTGGCGCAGGCGCGGAGCTTCGGTTGCGAGACCGTCGACCTCACCAAGGGTGAGCCGGGGGAGCAGATCGAACAGATCCTCGGCGTCCCGGAGGTCGACTGCGCGGTCGACGCCGTCGGGTTCGAGGCTCGTGGTCACGGTGGCGACGCGGGTCACGAAGCCCCGGCGACGGTGCTCAACTCCCTCATGGACATCACGGCGGCCGGCGGTGCGCTCGGCATCCCGGGACTCTACGTGACGGGTGACCCGGGTGGCATCGACGAGGCAGCGAAGAAGGGTGCGCTCTCGCTGAGTCTCGGCACCGGCTGGGCGAAGTCGCTGTCGTTCACCACCGGTCAGTGCCCGGTGATGAAGTACAACCACGGCCTCATGATGGCGATCCTGCACGACAAGGTGCACATCGCGAAGAACGTCAACGCGACCGCGATCACCCTCGACGACGCCCCGCGCGGGTACGCGGAGTTCGATGCGGGGGCTGCGCAGAAGTTCGTCCTCAACCCGAACGGGTATCTGGACGCCGCGTAGGAGGCACGGGGACATCACCGAGAGCGCCCGTTGCGTCGTCTGGAGAGCTCCAGGACGACGGAACGGGCGCTTTCGGCTGCCCTTCGACAAGCTCAGGGACCGAGAAGAAGTGGCGCAGGGGCCGAGAAGAAGTGGTGCAGGGACCGGGTGGAGTGGCGCAGGGACCGGGGGTTCCGACTACTGAGTTTTCGCCCGAACGCCTGCCGCAGGGCATCCGGAACGGCGTTGTCTGACGAACTGCTGAGTGAACCGTGAGATTCCCTCCTCTCGGTCCGTCTCTCCAATGACGCGGGAAACCGACGGGGCCCTGGGGCCCGTCCCGCGACGAAGAGACCCCCACTCGCACAAGGACGGCCATGCAACACTCCTTCCTCGCATCCGAATCAGATCCGGAGAGCGACTCGGACACCAGCCCGCTGCTCGGCAGCGCGAGCAGTACGGCGTCGACGGTTCCGGTCCGCAAGGTCACGGTCAGTGGCGACGACCCGGCCACCGCCCGGCAGAACTACGAGCGCGCCTACGACGGCAGCCGCTTCACCGTCACCCGTGGCACCGAGCCGTTCTCGTTCCAGTGGGTGTCGATCGGCGACGACCGTGTCTCGCTCCGCACCGCGACGATGACCGGACACGTCACCGGTGAGACCCCGGGCCTCACGGATTACGTGGTCTCGTGGGTCACGACCGGCGGCGGCT